>CAVFIY010000052.1:0-10222 GCA_963622435.1 Bacteroides uniformis
CTTGTATATGTCGAAAAATAGCCGTACCTTTGCAGCCGCTTTCAGTAGGGAAGGTGCTGTTGCAATGCAAGAGAGGTGCTGTTGTAAATTAGATGTGCAGTCGCAGGGCTACTAACACAAAGGTTTGATTCCGTCGTAGGGTTGTAAGCACAAAGGAAAGTTGTCTGAGTGGTCGAAAGAGCCGCACTCGAAATGCGGTATACGCATTATGTCGTATCGGGGGTTCGAATCCCTCACTTTCCGCCCAAGTGCCACGAGTTCTCGTGGCACTTTTTGTATTTATTGCAGTGATACTAACGCACTATGACACTAATACTAATACATAATAATACTAACACATAGTGGCACTAACACAATAAGTTAGTACTGTGAAAAAAAAGAATTATTGCGCATGATGCCCAACAAAAACAGGAGAAATGTAGTACCTTTGCACCATAATTCAATGCGCAATGCACAATTCCCCTATGTGTTAATTACACTAGCCACATTGTATCCTCATTGCATCTTCCTTGCAAAGGTGGGATAAAATCAGAAACAAGAAGAGAAGCGGACAAGACAATATGAAGAGTTGGACAAAGTAAGAGATGGACTTGGGCAAAGCACAAGAAGTATATAAATAAGGTGTAAACGGGTACGGCTATGGCGCGAAGGAGAGGTAGGGGGTGAGGCGCAGGAGGTCGGAGTCGGAGAATTCGTGGAGGGGACGCAGGTCGTCTATCGAGTTGAGTTTGAATTGGTTACGCCGCAAGTCGTAGAGTGCTTTCGCCTGCTCGTAACGCAAGTACGGGTGTCGATTGAGCGTGCGTACCGACGCGTGGTTCACCGCTATCGTATGCACCGAATCCGCCTCAGCCCACAGGTGCGGCAGCACGGAATCGAATCGGAACACCATCAAACTGTCCTCGTCCAACTGCCGCAGTAGTTCTATCTCCCGTATCTGTTCCGCCGACGCATAACCGCCCAACTGCGCCCGATAACGCACTATCTGTCGGGCAACGCCGCTGCCTACTCCCCGCAGGCAACAGAGGGCAGTCGTGTCCGCCGCATTGAGTTCGATTAGCGTATCCCGCTTGTGGCTCGAGTAGCGCAGCACAAACGAATCCGCAGCCGCCGTCGACACCGCAAAACGCAGTGTATCAATGTCGATATACGGGCGCAGCACTTGGTAAAGACTGTCCGACATGCCATACAGCCGCTTGAGGTCGTCCGCCTTGCGATACACACCGCCTTTCGCTCTGTATTTCAACAGGTTACTCACCTGCCAACGCTTCAGCCCGAGTTGCAGCAGCGTCAGTGAGTCGGCAGTATTTGGGTCGAACGGGCGCAAGCAAATCGCCACAGTATCATAGCGATACGCATAGCGCGATGCCTGCAGACTATCCGCCGCTGCGAGCAGCGTACTGTCCGCCGTCGGGGTCGGCAAAGGCTTCTGCGGCACGAGGTGAACAAAGGTCGCCACGGCAGCCACGAACGCCAGTAGCACCGCCGCCCCCACCGCCTGCTGACGGCTCATGATATGCGCACGCTTCTTCGTCATTCCACAATCGATTGTACCACGCCGTCCGCAAGATAAGTCGTCAGCCTGTCGCCCGAGCGGAGCTCTTTGACGCTATGAACAATGGTATTCCCCTGTTTTACAAGGCAGTAGCCCATGTTGTATATACGCTCCGGCGAACACATCCGCAGCCGTTGTTGGAGCAAGTCGAGGGCGTGTTGGCGGATAAGCACTTGCCGTTCGGCGGTGCGGTGCAGGCGGGTGAGCAGGTCTTTGATGCGCTCCGCCTCGTTGTCGAAACGGCTTATCAGGTACGCCGCCACCGCCGTCGGGGTCTTGAGGGGCATGAACGCCACCATATCCAGCACGCTCACATCGCGTGTATGCCCGATGCCCGTAAGGATTGGCAGGGGGAACTGCGCACAGTGGGCGCACAGCGAATAGAGGTCGAAGCAGCCCAGGTCGGTGGTCGCACCGCCGCCGCGGATAATCACCACCGCGTCGAAATCCTCCTGTACATCCGCAATAGCGGCGAGCGCACGCTTCTTCGTCATTCCACAATCGATTGTACCACGCCGTCCGCAAGATAAGTCGTCAGCCTGTCGCCCGAGCGGAGCTCTTTGACGCTATGAACAATGGTATTCCCCTGTTTTACAAGGCAGTAGCCCATGTTGTATATACGCTCCGGCGAACACATCCGCAGCCGTTGTTGGAGCAAGTCGAGGGCGTGTTGGCGGATAAGCACTTGCCGTTCGGCGGTGCGGTGCAGGCGGGTGAGCAGGTCTTTGATGCGCTCCGCCTCGTTGTCGAAACGGCTTATCAGGTACGCCGCCACCGCCGTCGGGGTCTTGAGGGGCATGAACGCCACCATATCCAGCACGCTCACATCGCGTGTATGCCCGATGCCCGTAAGGATTGGCAGGGGGAACTGCGCACAGTGGGCGCACAGCGAATAGAGGTCGAAGCAGCCCAGGTCGGTGGTCGCACCGCCGCCGCGGATAATCACCACCGCGTCGAAATCCTCCTGTACATCCGCAATAGCGGCGAGCGCGGCGAGGATAGACTGCTCCGCGCGGTCGCCCTGCATAGTGGCGGCGAAGAGCGTGGTGGCGAACGCATACCCCGACTGTTGCAACTGGTCGGCGAAGTCCCCGTAGCCCGCCGCCGATGCCGCCGAGATGACCGCAATGCGCTGAACCGGAGTGGGTAACGAGAGCGACCGCTGCATGTCGAACACCCCCTCTTGCTGCAGCCGCACGATAGTCTGCTGCCGCTGCAACGCCAGGTCGCCGAGCGTGTACCGTGGGTCAATCCCTAACACATTGAGGCTCAGTCCGTAAAGCGCGTGGTAGCGCACCTCCACCTCGAGTCGCACTTTCATCCCGACCTCAAGCCGCCGCCCCGTTTCCTGCTCGAAGAACGCCCGCAGCATGACCTGCACATTACTCCAGCAGGTGGCACGCTGCTTGGCGATGAGCGTCTCCCGCGCCCCCTTCTCGACCAACTCGAGATAGAGGTGTCCGCCCCGCTCGCTGAGCGAAGCAATCTCGGCGCAGACCCAATAGGTATCGGGCAGCATGCCCTCGATACTCTCCTGAATCAGCGCACCGAGTTCGGAGAGGCGCAGTGCCGTTGGCAAAGGTGTATTCATAAGACAATCAGACAATTGTGTAGAGATAACAGAATAGTATGAGGCACCCGCCGCAGGGCAGCAAGTACCATAGGTTGCGTCTGAGCGACAGGTATCCGGCGACTATCGCCCCGTAGAGCAGAAACACCATCGGGAGCGAGATACGCATCGTCGTTACCGACCCCGACAGCCGCTCTATCCACCCCACCGACCCGTTGAGAAACCACACCGAGAGATTCAGCATCGCCGCCACGCCCTGCACGAGAACCGCCCCCGCGCCGCCCATAGTTGCCGCCCCGCTCACCGCGAGCAGCAGCACGCCGAGCGACACGATGACGAACGCTAACGGTATGACAATCAGGTTCGTAAGCAAGAAATAGTTCGCGCACTGCCCGAAGTAATAGAGTGCCAACGGCAGGGTCGCCACCTGTGCCGCCACAGACACCGCCACAATCCCGAGCAGGTAATTGCCTATTCGCCTGATTATGAGCAGCCAACGCTGTTTCTTCTTCCCGCCGGCGGGCAGCCGCGACACTAGCAGCGGTTGCAACATCAGTATTCCCAGCACCGCCGCGAAACTCAGTTGGAAACTGACGGAGAAGAGGTCTAACGGTCTGACTATCAGTATCAATACCGCCGCAGCCGCCAGCGTGTTCAGCGAGAACGCCTGACGGTGCAGCACCTGCCCTACCTCCACGAGCGAGAGCATCAGCACGCTGCGCACCACCGACGGCGTGCCGCCCGTCATCACCGCATACGCCCATAACCCTATGAGTATCAGTGTCGAAAGCACCGCCTGCCATATCCGCTGTTCGTACATCGGGCGCACCCGTCCACCGAGCGTCAGCAACGCCACGAGCAGCGTGTATATTATCCCCGTGTGCAACCCGCTCACGGCGAGGATGTGCGCCGCCCCCGCCTTTTGAAAACTGCGCTCGATGTCGGGGTCGAGGTCTTCTTTGTACCCCAAAGTGAGGGCAGCCACCGTGCCTAATTCCGCACCCTGAATGCCCGCCGACCGATACCGACCGAGCAAGTTGTGCTGCCACCGCAGGGGTGAAAATGGCGACTCTTTCGGACTGTGCGTAGCCACTATCCGCCACTGCCGCGACGACGCAAACGCCTGTCCCACAATGCCTTGCCGCCGTAGGTACAGCCCGTAGTCGAAGTCTCCGAGCAGTCCGCCGCGGCGAATACGGGTGCGCACCAGCAGCGTGTCGCCGAGCGTCGGCATCGCCCGCAGCGAGTCTTTTCGCAGGTAGAAATACACCCGCCCTGCCGCAGGCACGACCTCACTGTCCGCCACCGCCAGCACCTCCGCCGTGTATCGCCAAGTCTTCGTGTGCGGCGAAGGGTAATCCTGCAGCACGACCTCATAAGTATGGAGCGAATCTAAATAATCCGCCTCTGTATCCGCCAATAGGTTGACAGGAAAATGCGTGTAGTAACAGCAGAGAATGACTGCCACTACCGCCACCAGCAGCGTTACCATCGGCATGGTCTGCAGGCGTTCTTGCCAACGGAGTGGAGTGGGCTTATCCAAGGTCGTACGCAGTTGATAATCAAGTGAGTACTTTATTCGCCTTTCATCTTTCGTATGGCAGCCTCGGGGTCTTTGGCGTGGAAGACCGCACTGCCTGCCACCAGCACATCCGCCCCAGCGGCGAAGACCTCAGCGGCGTTCTTGGTGTTGATACCGCCGTCCACCTCAATGAGCGTAGGCAGCCCCCGCTGCGTGATTTGCGCACGCATATAGCGTATTTTCTCCAGCGTGTCGGGGATAAACGCCTGCCCGCCGAACCCCGCATAGACCGACATCAGCAGTACCATATCCACTTTATCTATATACGGGTCGAGGCGATGCACATCGATGTCGGGATTGATAGTCAGGCAAGTACGCACGCCTTTCGCACGGATAAGGTCGAGAATGGACAGCGGGTCGTCCACCGCTTCGAGGTGAAAACCGACGCTGTACGCCCCCGCATCGCAGAACCGCTCCACATACTTCTCGGGGTGTACTATCATCAGGTGTACATCGAGGGGTTTTGTGCAGTACTTGTGCATCGGCACCATGAGGGGAAAACCGAAAGAGATGTTCGGCACAAACGAGCCGTCCATCACATCCACATGCAGCCAGTCGGCGTCGCTGCGGTTAATCATCTCGAGTTCTTGCCGCAGGTTCCCAAAGTCCGCCGACAGCACAGAAGGCGCAATCATTTTCATATCCGTATCCTTTATATCCGTATCCTTTATGCGTATTATATATGCATAATCCTTATATATATGCGTATCCTAATAATGTATGCATATCCTTATATATAGCGTTTCCCAATATATGCATATCCTATTATATTATGTGCGTTATGCAAAGTGTGTCTTTAGTCCATTCACAAGCGCACACAAAGGTACAACTTTTTCTTGATACCTGCAACATTTTATGCACATAGTTGTATATGGTTGTAAATCAGCACTGTCCGCCACAATAGGTGTGATTCAATTGATGAACATTGAAGTTGTGTATAGTTATAAATCAGCACATCCGACAGCCTGGGGGCGTGGGTTGTGGACTAAGGAGTTCTAGTAAAGCCCACTGGGCTTTACTCGCTTCGGACACTCAGTGTGCTTCGCACACCTGTCCTCCGCTTCACCCCACCCGCGGCGGCTCGTCAGAGCCGGTTGACCATACTTTGTTTTTATTGGACATAACTAGACTTTAATGGAAATACCCCGCTCTTGCTCCCTTCTCCCTCTTTGACCATATTTGATTTAATTTTTCGAGTATTTGTTTCCCTCCCTACCCCCCACTTATGAATAATTAATATCCCTACGGCGCAGCCGTCCGTCCAAAAGTCTCGACTTTCGTCCGTCCCACAAGAGCCTCCCCTCCTCTGAAGGAGGGGTCGGGGGAGGTCTAGCCCCTCCCCCACGCTCGCCCACAGGCTCGCCGCCCCCCCCCCACACACAAACAAATCCTGCCCGAGAGTTTCCTCCCGGGCAGGCTCATCAAAATTCAATTCAATATGAAAAAGTTTTTTTAGAGTTCTTCTCGAACGGCATCTACCAACTTGTACCCTTTGCCGTGTACGCCGATGATACGGTAGCCCGTTCCGTCGAGGTGTTTGCGCAGGTGGTTGATGTAAACCGACAGCGAGCGGCTAGCGAAGTAGTCGTCGTTTTTCCACAGCGCACCGAGGATGGTGTGGCGGTCAACGAGGCTGTTCAGGTGGCGGCATAGGATGAGCAGCAGGTCGCTCTCACGCGAGGACAGGTGCTTGCCGCCGAGGGTCTGATGAACAGAGTCGAATTTCCTGCCCGAGATGTCGAATACAACGGTCTCGTTGTCTGTCCCGGCGAGGTAGCGGCGCAGCACGGCGTTGATACGGTAGATGAGCAGGTCCATGCTAAAGGGCTTGGTCACATAGTCGTCGCAGCCGAGTTCGAATGCGCGGAGCATGTCCTCTTTGGCGGTGTCGGCAGTCAGGAAGATTACAGGAATTTTGTTGTTCGCTTGGCGCAGGGTGTTCAGCACCTCCAGACCGTCGAGTGTCGGCAGACTGATGTCGGTCAGCAGCAGGTCGATGTGTTTCGAACGAATGATTTCGATGGCTTCAGGGCCGTCGGAGCAACTGGTAACAACGAAGTCCCGCGAGGTCAGATAGTCTGCCAGAACGGTACTCAGATTGATGTCACTGTCGCAAAGCAAAATGTTTAATTTAGTGGTCAGCATATGTGTTGAGTTTATGGATTTTTACACTTATACACTATACACAAAGACTGTGCCAATTTGGCAATTATTCTGTATAAAAGATAAAAAATCCATATATTTTAGTGTATTATCCCCCAAACGGGGGGATGTCGGAGGGAATGTGCTTGCATATCTCGTTGAATTATTGTACTTTTGTAGTCGGTAAGGGGAGGCAACGAAGCCTTTGTGTCAGCCCTAATATGACGCAAAATTCCCCCGTACTTGTCCGATTTTTCTTCACATCTCCTGCTGAAACCACGCTGCAACCCTGCTGAAACCTCACGCAGCACCCGCCGACCTCCTGCGAACAACACGCTGCCTACAAGCAAGCAACCCGCAGCCCACAACCAGGCAACACGCAACCACCGACAGGTCAATCGGCTGATAAACAGCGGACAGGTGTATAAGATAAGTATAGGATAAGTATAACATAAGTATAAGATAAGTATAACATAACCGTGTGCTTACCCTGCCTTTACCCTTACCTGATACCCCTTGTAATCTCGGTTTAGCCTATGCGCAAAGTATTACTTCTTTTCACGGGTGGCACTATCACCATGGTGCGCGACAAAGAGACAGGCGCCTTGCAGCCTGCCGATATGGAGACCTTCAAAGCCTTTGTCCCGGAACTCTTCTCGGGCGATATTGAGGTGGAGATACACGCGTTCTCCCCTCTTCTCGACTCGTCCGATGTCAATCCGGACAATTGGGCGAAGATGGCGCATGTGGTCTATGACAACTACGACCGGTATGACGGATTTGTCATCCTCCACGGCACGGACACCATGTCCTATTCGGCGTCGGCATTGTCTTTCATGCTCGAGAACTTGAACAAACCGGTAGTCTTCACGGGCAGTCAGTTGCCCGTGGGTATCCTGCGTTCCGACGCAAAGGAAAACCTCTTGACGGCGATCGAAATCGCAGCCGCCAAAGACGAATTCGGCAACGCCATGGTGCCGGAAGTGACTATATTCTTTGAGGACAGGCTCTTCCGCGGCAACCGCACCACCAAGCGCAATGCGGAACACTTCTCGGCGTTCAACTCCTATAACTATCCCGCACTCGCCAAGGCAGGCGTGCATATCATCTACCAACGCCACCTTATTCACTACTGCGACCCGAACGCCCCGTTGCGCCTGCGGGTGAAGACCAACCAAAATGTGGGGGTTCTAAAACTCTTCCCCGGAATCCAAGAAGCCATTGTGCATCAGGTACTTACCACACCCGGCTTGCGCGGATTGGTCTTGGAAACATTCGGTGCGGGCAACGCCCCGTCTTCCGAGTGGTTGTATAGGCAACTGCGCACGGCGGTTGACCGTGGCATTATTATTGTGAATAAGACACAGTGTAATACCGGCTCGGTCGAAATGGGGCGTTATGCCGTATCCATGAACTTGTTGAAAGCGGGCGTCCTCTCGGGCTACGACATTACGACGGAGGCACTGCTCACGAAGATGATGTACCTCTTGGGCGAGAATCCCGACAACCCCGACCTGGTCAAACGCCTTTTGCAGAAAGACCTCTGCGGCGAACTGACCATCGACCGCTACACCACCGAGGACTACTAACCACGCACGCTCAACTACTAAAAACTCTCTACTCTCAACTGCACTAAACTACTAAAAACCACTAAACAAAATCAATATGAAACACTTAGCACCTCAAGGCGTATGGACGAACTTCCATAGCCTTACCCAAATCCCGCGTCCGAGCGGAAAGAAAGAAGAAATCTCCGCTTTCTTGGCGAACTACGGGCGCAGTCTTGGTCTGGAAACACTCACCGACGAAATAGGGAATGTCCTTATCCGCAAGCCCGCTTCCGCAGGGCTGGAGAACCACCCGGGCGTGATTCTGCAAGGACACATGGATATGGTGCCGCAGAAGAACAGCGACATCACTTTTGACTTCGAGAAAGACCCTATCGAGGCGTATGTAGAGGAGAACGAGGAGTGGGTGACCGCCAAGGGTACGACACTCGGGGCGGACAACGGTATCGGTGTCGCCACCGCCATGGCTATCCTGGCAGACAAGAGCGTGGTACACCCCCCGTTGGAAGCACTCTTCACTGTCGACGAGGAGACGGGCATGTACGGTGCGTTTGACCTCAAAGGCGGTTTCCTACAGGGGAAGACCCTTATCAACCTCGACTCCGAGACAGAGGGCGAACTCTATGTCGGCTGTGCAGGCGGCGTGGACACGGAGGCAACCTTCGACTTTGAACCCGTTAGCGTTGAGGAAGGCGACATCGCACTCCGCATTGCGCTGAAGGGCTGCAAGGGAGGACACTCCGGTTGCGACATCCACATGCAGCGTGCCAACGCCATTAAGTTGCTCTTCCGTTTCCTGAAAGATGCCGTGGCGAACTACGAAGCACGCCTTGCATCCGTGGAGGGCGGCTCGCTGCGCAACTCTATCCCTCGTGAGGCGGAAGCCGTCATTACCATTCCCGCCGACGCCAAGGACGATGTACTCGAACTTGTCAACGACTATGAAGACCTCTTTATCCGCGAGTACGACGGCGTGGAGGACAATATCTCCCTCACCGCAGAGGAGATAGCCTGCCCAAAGACCGAACTCCCCGAAGATGTGCAGGACTTCCTCATCCACGCCGTTACACTCTGTCCGCACGGCGTATATCGTATGATACCCGAGATGCCCGATGTCGTCGAGACGAGCAACAACTTGGCGATGATTACCACGGGGGAGAAGAAGATACAAGTCTTCTGCCTTACCCGTTCTTCGGTCGAGTCGCGTAAGGAGGAACTGCAGTCGATTATCGAATCCGCATTCTCTTTGGCAGGAGCGACGGTCGAGTTCTCGGGCGCATACCCGGGGTGGAAACCCAACCTGCACAGCCACATCTTGGAGGTAATGCAGCAGACCTATAAGCAGGAGTTCGGCACCGAGCCGCGTGTTATCACCATCCACGCAGGCTTGGAGTGCGGTATTATCGGGCGCAACTATCCGGGCATGGATATGATTTCCTTCGGCCCCACCATTGAGCATCCGCACTCTCCCGACGAGCGTGTCAACATCGCCACCGTCCAAAAATTCTACCGCTTCCTCCTCGCCACCCTCCAAAAACTATAATCCACCAAACACGACAAAACAGGAAAAGACTACAAAACAGAAAAGGCAATGCTCCCCGCATCGCCTTTTCTGTTCCTACGAATACAATAATCGTCCAAAAAGATAGAACAAAACAACAAATCGTCTTTACCACACTACGGGTGTACGAGAAAATTCATATCTTTGCACCACCAAGTGGTATGCACATAGAACGCGTGCCACACCATTTAGCAAAGACGACATAGCATGAAAACACGCAAAATTTCGACACTTCTTTTGGCGT
>CAVFIY010000053.1:0-10197 GCA_963622435.1 Bacteroides uniformis
ATGACTATTAGAAGGATATATACCCTTTTACAGACTGCAAAATGACTATTAGGTCTCTTTTTTTCGTTTGTGTAGTGATTAGGCAGTAAAGCAAAGCCCTCGTCAAAAGAGAAGACTATGAGTATCCTACCCTCAAAAAAGGATTGAGGGCGGAGTACTGTTTCATAGAGAAGAAACGGCGGAGTCTTTCGCCGAATTCCCGCTATCCTTCGGCGACACACCGAACTTCTTGCGGAAGAGGGTCGAGAAGTATTTCGGGTCGTTGAAGCCCACCGAATAGGCGAGTTCGGACACACGAATGGCGGGGTCTTTCTCCAACATCGTGAACGCCGTGCGGAGGCGTATGTCGTTGATAAATCCCGATGGCGTGAACCCCGTCAGCGTCTTCAGTTTGTCCGACAGCGTGGAGCGGGACACGCACATCTCCTCCACAAAGTCTGCCGGCGAGAACTCCGCATCTGCTATATGGCGTTGCACGCTGTCTATCGCCTGCTGCAAGAACTGTCGGTCGAGTGAAGTGTAGTCCATCTCCTTGAGATTAAAGACGAGTTGGTGGCGGTAGTCAATTGTCTGCCGCTCCTGCTTGAGCAGGAGATTGGCAATCCGCGCATCCAGCACATGGAGGTCGAAAGGCTTCGTCAGATAAGCGTCCGCCCCCATCTCGTAGCCCGTCACTTGGTCGGTCGCTGCCTGCTTGGCAGTAAGCAGCACGACGGGTATATGGCTGAACTCCAGTGTCTGCTTAATCGTCGCACAGAGGTCGTACCCGCTTATGCCGTCCATCACGACATCGGACACCACGAGCGAGATAGTATGGTCGGCGTGAAGCGTGTCGAGAGCCTGCTCCGCCGAGGTCGCCGTGCTGACCCGATAGGTGTGCTGCAGATGTTGCCGCACGATATACACCAAGTCCTCGTTGTCGTCCACAAAGAGAATATGCTTCGCCGACGCACCGTCCACCGCACCAGCCGACGCACCGTCCCCTGTTCCGACCTCTCCAAGCCCCTCCAGAGGAGGGGGTGTCTGTGTATCGGAATGAGTATGGTCGAAGGCGTTAGAAGAAGCAATCCTAATCTTCCCGCCCTCTCCAAATGAAAGACTTTCAGATACGCTGTCTTCCCCCTCTTTGAGGGGGTTAGGGGGAGTCGTCATCTCCGTCTCCGACTCTAGATACTCCTCCCTGCGGACGGGCAGCAGCAGCGTGAAAGTCGTCCCCACTCCGAGCGTGCTATCCACGAAAAGCAACCCGTGGTGTAAGTCCACGAGGTGCTTCACCAGCGCAAGCCCAATCCCCGTCCCCGTGGTGTGCTGCTTGCGGTATTCGCCGTCGTAGAACCGATGAAAGAGGTGCTTCTGCGTCTCTTCGGACATCCCGACGCCCGTATCTGCCACCTTGATTACCACGGTGTTCGCCCCGTCGGTCGTGCTTACCTCCACCCGCACTTCGCCGTTCGGGCGGTTGTATTTCGAGGCGTTGGAGAGCAGATTATAGAGTATCTTGTCGAGTTTGTCGGTGTCGAACCACCCCATCACATCTTGTTCGGGCAGCACACAGGAGAAGCGCAGCCCCTGCTTGTGTGCCAGCGGCTCAAACGAATGCACACACCCGCTAACGAATTGGGACACATTGCCATACGCCACTTTGAGCCGCAAGTTCCCGCTCTCGGCCTTGCGGAACTCCAGTATCTGTCGGATGAGGCGGATAAGCCGCAGCGCGTTCTGCGAGATGATGTCGTAAGCGTGTCGGGTATAGCCCGAGTCCGCCGTGTTCCCCCGCCGCAACTCATCCACCGCCGCCGTGATGATCGATAGCGGCGTGAGCAGTTCGTGCGTGATGTTCGTGAAGAACTGCAGTTTCGCCTGCGTCAGTTCCTCTGCCTGTCGGCTCTGCAACTCTTGGCGCTGAATGGTCTGCCGCAAGCGCAGTCGGTGAATCGACATGTACGCAATCGCCGAGGTGACGCCCGCAAACACCAGCGCGTAGAGCAGATACGCCCACCATGTCCGCCACGGTGCAGGCAGCACGGTAATCTCGAGCGGCGAGGTGCGCACCGTCCAGTCGTTGCCCGTCGCCGATGCCCGCACTGTGAATCGATAAGTCCCCGCGGGCAGGTGGTTGTAGTAGGCGGAGCGGTGTCGGGCGTCGCAGTAGATGTAATCCGCGTCGAAGCCCTCGAGGCGGTAAGCGTATCGGTTGTTCTGCGGGTTGCGGAAGTTGAGCAGCGCAAAGTCTATCGTGAAGTTGTTCTGCGTGTGCGTGAGAGTGATACGCTGCGTGCGGTCGATGGCGTCGGTGCTTATTCGGCGACACTCCTCGGACGGCATATCTCGGAGCGAGCGGTTGAACACACGGAAATCGGTCAGTGCCAGATACCCCGTGCGGGGAGCCTCCGCCACGGCAGCGCTGTGAATACGACTAATCCCGTTCGCCCCGCCGAGCAAGATGTCGGCGTTCGGCGCGGCGGCGTAGCAGTTGCGGTGGAAGCAATCGTCGAGCAAGCCGTCCTCCCTATTGAACAGGTGCAGATAATCCGTGGTGTGCGTGTCGGTCGGGTGCAGCACCACCACGCCTTTGTTCGTCGCCGCCCAGAGGCTCTGCTTGGCGTCCTCCCATAGCGCACTGACCGCGTAGTCGGAGAAGCAGCGGAAGGACTCGTAGTCGCACTCCTCGAACCGTTGGCAGTCGGCGTTGTAGAGGAATAGCCCCGCCTCCGTGCCTGCCCACACCCGCCCGTCGGAGTCGATGAGCAGACACTCCGCACCCTCGGCGGCGAGGGCAAAGTGCTGCAGGTCGTACCGCCCGTCGTCCGTTCGCCGTGCGAGATACACCCCGTCTGTGCGGGTGGCAATCCACAGGTTCCGCCCACGGTCTTCCAGTATGGATGTGAACACCGCCGATGGCATCGGCTTCTGCACCGCCGTCAGTCGGTCGTTGAGCGGCACATACCCGCTGTCGGTCAGGCAGCCACAGTCCATGCGTGTCGCTAGCCAGAGTCGCCCCTGCCTGTCGTAGGACGCGTAGTTGATAAAGTCATCTTTGAATCGGTCGCCGCAGGTGATGGCGTAGCGCACGGCAGTCTTCCCTTTGCGGCTGTAGCGTACCGGCCCTTTCTCCGTGCAGAAAAGCAGTTCGTCTTCGTTGCCCGTTATGTAAGTGGTGCGCCGCAAGCAGTCGTAGCCGCGCAAGGCGGGTATGTCGAGGAACGACTGCCAAGTGTCGTCCTCGGGGAAGTAATGTATCAACCCATAGCCCGCAAGCGTAATCCAGAACGACTGCCCGTCGGCGTAGATGCAGCCGATGGACGAAGTGCCGTACCGCTCCCGCAGACGCTGCAGGGGGTAGGTCTGTATGTTGCGGTTGGTCAGGTCGGCGCAGAGCAGCCCGCCGCCGTAGGAACCCAGGTAGAGCATATCTTCCGAGCATAGCAGCGCGTCCACTTCGTTGTACGGCAGGAAATGGGTCTTCGAGGTGGGCGAGTAGTTGCAGAAGCGCACCTCGTCGCCGTCCTCCACGAGCAGACTTAAGCCCGACCGCGACCCTATCCAGAGGTTGCCCGACTGCGGCTCTTGGGCGAAACAATAGACGATGTCGTCGAGCAACGAACCGGGGTCGGCGGCACGGTGCGTGAAGAGCCGATAGGGCTGTTGCTGCATGTCGTAAGGGTCGAGCAGTAGCACTAACCCGCTGCCGAAAGTGCCAACCCATATTCGGTTTCGTCGGTCGAGAAAAAGCGTGTGGGACGAGCGCAGGGCGGGTATTTGGTCGTATCGGTAGAGGCGGCGTTTGCGCAGGTCGTAGCGGAACAGCCCGCTCGACCAAGTGCCCATATAGAGTTGCCCCGTGTAGTCGAACAGCAGGGTCTTTATATCCGCTTGCGGAATCCCCCATTCCTCGCCCACGCAGTGTACGAGGCTGTCGTTGTCGAGATAGTGGATGTATAGACCCGTGTTCGTGGCGATGTAGAGGTTGCCGTGCGGGTCGGTTATCAGGGCTTCGATACGGCTCTCGCTCAGTCCCGGGAAAAGCAGTTTGGCAACATCGCCCGTCTTCTTATCCAGCGTGTACAGCCCGTTGCGGGTGCCTATGTAGAGGCGGTGTGAGGGGTCTTCTCGGACGGCGCTTACTTGCCCGTTGAAGACAGGCTGCTTGTTGCGATAGCGGTAGGAGAGATAGTCGTAACCGTCGTAGCGCACCAAGCCGTTATTCGTGCTAATCCAGATAAAACCGTCGCTGTCTTGATAGAGTTTGCGCACCTCGTTGGTGGGTAGCAGGTCAGTCGTCGAGAGCGGTCGGAATAGGTACGGCATCGGCTCGCCCGCCCTGCCCGCAGCCACAGCCGTCCCTCCCCGCCCCAACACGAGCAGAACAAGCAATAAGCATATAACAAACAATCGTTTCCTATCAATCATGATATTATAGTATTTATCACTCCTCACAGCCTCTTTCTGTACTCCCCGCAGCCTCTTCCGCCCCTCCCCGTAGTCATATTTATAACAGCGTACAAAGTTACACCTATTTGCAGACATATGCAAGTCAGATTCTACTTTTTATAATCAATATACTATCCTAGCAACAACAGACTACACTTCCTCCAACAAAGCCGCCCCGCACATCCGACAGCCTGGGGGCGTGGGTTGTGGACTAAGGAATTCTTATGAAGCCCACTGGGCTTCATTCGCTTCGGACACTCAGTGTGTGCTGCGCACACACCTGTCCTCCGCTTCACCTCACCCGCGGCGGTTTGGAACAAACCGTTTGACAATACGCTGCCCATTCCGCATTGTGCATTATGCATTCTGCATTGTGCATTGTCCGCAGCCCGGGGGCGTGGGTGCCCTCACCCGCGGCGGCTCGTTAGAGCCGGTTGACCCGATAATGCCTCTAGCCTATCTAGTCCATCTAGCCTATCTAGAATCCCCAGAAAACCGGATATCCAGATTCCCCGGATAACCAGACCCCACACATCACCCCACCCGGGGGCGTGGGTGTTCTCACCCCCGGCGGTTTGGAACAAACCGTTTGACCGGGCTTTGCCAAACTCCCCTCCTTTGAAGGAGGGGACGGGGGAAGGTCTTAGTATTCCCCCTTCTTCCTCGGGACTGCCCCGTGACTCCAACGGGTTGTTAACGGGTGATTAACGGGTGATTAACGGGTGATTAACGGGTTAGTCAGTTAATCCGCAGAAGAGATGGAGAAAGGCTGACCGAAGGCAGACCCTCTTTTTATAGGGTAATCGTGAGTATCGAGAGGGGCGGCAGCGTGAGCGTCAGGCGACCGCCGTTGCGCCGCACCCCGTCCCACGCTACGGGCGCAACCACCTCTGGCGCGGCGAAAGTGTTATGCGCCTGCGGGGTGGCACTGTGGAGCAGCGTCGCCGCCGCGACCTTTGTTGCCTGCCCGCACGCCGCGGGCAGCAGCACCGTAACCTTTTCCGCCGCATCGGCAGAGGTGTTTACCAGCGAGAGGTGCAGTACCCCCGTGCTGTCGCGGCTCGCCGTGGCGCTGACTTTCGGCACACCCGCCGCCACCTCCGCTGTCCGCACCTCGGCGGGAACAAACTCCGCCCCTTGGTGCGCACGGTACATCGCAAAGACATGGTAGGTCGGCGTCAGCACCATACTGTCGCCGCGTGTCAGTATCATCGCCTGTAATACATTGACCACCTGCGCGATGTTCGTCATCCCGATACGGTCGGTGTAGCGGTGAAAAGTGTTGAGCGAGAGGGCGGCGACCATCGCATCCCGCATCGTGTTCTGCTGGTAGAGGTGTCCCGGCACCGTACCCTCTTCCTCGTCGAACCAAGTCCCCCACTCATCCACAAACAGACGAACGCGCTTCTCGGGGTCGTACTCGTCCATGATAGCGCAGTGGCGGCGCAGCACAGGCTCTATGCCGAGGCATTTGGCGAGCGTAACATAATACTCATCGGTCGTAAAATCGGTCGCACTTCCCTTGCTGCCCGTCCAGCCCCGCACGGTGTAGTAGTGCAGCGAGAGCGCATCCATACGCTGTCCCACCCGCTCCATGAGTACCTCCGTCCAATTGTAATCGTAATCGCTTGCCCCGCTCGCAACCTTAAACAATCGGTTGCCGCTGTATGAACGAGCGTACTCGGCGTAGCGGCGATAGAGGTCGGCGTAGTATTCGGGACGCATCTGCCCGCCGCAGCCCCAACTCTCGTTGCCTATGCCGATGTAGCGCACCCGCCACGGCTCTTGCCGCCCGTTCTGCCGCCGCAGATTGGCGATAGGCGTGTCGTCGGCGGAAGTCATGTATTCGATCCATTCGGCAGCCTCTTGCACCGTGCCGCTTCCGACATTCATACTTATGTACGGTTCGCAACCCAGGCGTTCGCAGAGGTTGAGGAACTCGTGCGTACCAAAGGAGTTATCCTCGGTCGTCCCGCCCCAGTAGGTGTTCGTCAGGCGGGGGCGACTGCTCCGCTCGCCGATGCCGTCCCGCCAGTGGTAGGAATCGGCAAAGCACCCGCCGGGCCACCGCATGACGGGTATGTGCAGACCGCGCAGGGCAGCAAGTACATCGTTGCGATAGCCGTCTGTGTTCGGAATAGGGGAGTCCTCTCCCACCCAAATACCGCCGTAAATACAACTCCCCAGATGCTCCGCAAACTGTCCGTATATCTCCCTCGGTATCACCAGCCTCCCCGTATCATTCACAAGCATCACTTCCGTATCCGCCCACGCAGGAATAAAAGAAAACAATCCCCCCGACAAAAGGAGAAGAAAAAATACAGTCTTTTTCATAGCACCAAAATAATGAGAAATAAATAAAAGGTAAGCAAGAGAAAAATAGTATTCTCCCTACAAGAGAGAGAAAGTTCGCATTCTCCCAACAAAGAGAAAAATAACATTCTCCCTGCATAAGGCAAAGAGAGAAAGTTCGCATTCTCCCTGCAAAAGTAAGTAAATACAGAGAAATAGCCAAGCCCGACCCTTAAAATAGCCCATTATTCTACCTTTTTCGGAAATAATTAAACCTCCGCCTCCCCAAAAATCCGTATCTTTGCAAACGATAATAATAAAACGAAATAATAGCAACTTAAAAGCAACTATAACCGCTATAACAACTATAACAACTAGAAAAAACTAGATACAACTAGATCAACTAGAAATAACTAGAATATCTAGCCTATCTAGCACATCCGGCAGCCTGGGGGCGTGGGTGTCCCCACCCGCGGCGGCTCGCCAGAGCCGTTTCACCCTACTACGCCTCATTCTTAATTCTTAATTCATAATTCTTAATTAGAACAAGCCCCCATGAAACACCTCCTCCTCGCGGCAATCGCCGCCCTCACCCTCCCCGCATCAGCCACCTCCCCCTGGCAAGACCCGCAGTGTACAGAACGCCACCGCCTCCCCGCGCGGGCGGACTTCTTCGCCTACGAGAGTCAGGCGCAAGCCGAGCAGGACGCCCCCGAAGCCTCCGCCCGTTACCTCTCGCTCAACGGGCTGTGGAAGTTCCGTTGGAGTCGCCACCTTACCGAGCGCCCGCTTGACTTCTATTCCCTTGCCCTCGACGACAGCGCGTGGGACGAGATACCCGTCCCCTCCTGCCAGGAACTGCAGGGCTACGGCAAACCCTTCTACCGCAATATCGGCTATGTCTGGATGGAGCAGTACGAGAACAACCCGCCTTTTGTCCCCGAGCGGAACAACCATGTCGGGTCGTACCGCCGCCATTTCGTGCTGCCCGACGCATGGCAGGGCGAGCGTGTCTGCCTCTCTATCGGCGAGGCGACCTCGAATGTGCAGGTCTATATCAACGGTAAGGAGGTAGGCTATAGCGAGGATAGTAAGACGGCAGCCGTGTTTGATATCACCCGCTATGTACACCACGGCGACAACCTCATCGCCCTGCAGGTCATGCGTTGGTGCGACGGCTCGTACATCGAAGACCAGGACTTCTGGCGTATGAGCGGATTGAGCCGCGACATCTATCTCTATACGACCCCGCACACGCATATCGAAGACCTCTTCGTCCGCCAAGACCTTGCGAACGACTATCGGGACGGGGTCTTCGCCGCCGACATTCAGGTCGCCAACCCCAAGGGCGGGCGTATCGGCTATGTCCTGCTCTCCCATTCGGGCGACACCGTCCTCCAAGGCACGGAGAAGATCGCAGGCACGGCGGTGCATATCGCCCCGAAAACCATAGACGGCGTACAAGCATGGTCGGCAGAGCAGCCGCACCTCTATACGCTCTACCTGACCCACTACACTGCGGCGGGCAAGCCGAGCGAGGTCGTGCGGCAGGACATCGGCTTCCGCCATATCGAGGTACAGGGAACGCAACTGCTCTTCAATGGCCAACCGATACTGATTAAGGGCGTGAACCGCCACGAACTCGACCCGCTGACGGGCTATGTCGTCTCCCGCGAGCGCATGGAGCAGGACATACAATTGCTGAAGGACTTCAATTTCAACGCCGTACGCACTTGCCATTACCCCGACGACCCCTATTGGTATAGCCTCTGCGACCGCTACGGGCTGTATGTCGTGGCAGAAGCGAATATCGAGGCGCACGGCATGGGCTATGGCGAAGCGGCAATCGCCAAAAACAAAGACTACCAATTTGCCATTCTCGACCGTAACCGCACCAATGTGGAACTCAATAAGAACCACCCCTCTGTCATCATCTGGTCGCTCGGCAATGAGTCGGGCGACGGGGCGAACTTCGAGCAGGCGTGCGCGTGGATACGCAGCCGCGACACCTCCCGCCCCGTCCAGTACGAGCAGGCGGAGAACCGCGCCCACACCGACATCTTCTGCCCGATGTACTACGACTATGCCCACACCGAGGCGTATGCCAAGAACGCCACCAAACCGCTTATCCAATGCGAGTACGCCCACGCCATGGGCAACTCCCTCGGCGGCTTTATGACCTATTGGGAACTCTACCGCCGCTACCCCGCTCTGCAAGGCGGCTTCATCTGGGACTTTGCCGACCAGGGTCTGTGGACGCAGGCGGCAGACGGACGCTACTTCTACGCCTATGCGGGCGACTACGAACCCGTGCTGCACTCCGACCATAACTTCAACTGCAACGGGCTTTTCGCCCCCAACCGCCGCCCCAACCCGCACGCCTACGAGGCGAAGTATGTGCAGCAGAGCGTGTGGACGGCGTGGAGCGACAGCGCGGCAGGCGAGGTGGAACTCTATAACGAGTACTTCTTTACCGACCTGCGGGACATCTGCATGCAGTGGACTGTTACACGCAACGGCACACCGATAGCGGGCGGCACGGTCGATACGCTGACCTTGCAGCCCCAAGCCCGTGAGCGACTGCACCTCTTCGCCCCCGCCGCATTGCCACAGGACGGAGAACTCTTCTTGAATCTCTCCTACCGCACCCCCGTCGGACATGAGATAGCCAAGCAGCAACTGCCTATCCGCACCGCAGCCCCGATGGCGGTATATAAGGAGAATAAGCCGCAGCCCCACGCCGCCATCGGCTGCCCGTTAGAGGAAACGACAGGCACATGGGTACTGCGCCACGGCCGCACCGCCTACTCGTTCAGCAAACTGAACGGCTTTCTTATCGGCATACGGAGCAACGGCACGGAACTGCTCTTGCCCTCCACGGAGATGCGTCCCTCGTTCCGGCGGGGTGCAACAGACAACGACTATGGAGCCGACCTGCAAACGAAATCCGCCGTTTGGCAGCACCCGCAGTGGGCGTTGCAAACGCTCCAAGCCACCGACGGCCACATCGAAGCCACCTACCATTATGACCATGCCACCCTGCATTTGACCTATACCCTGCAAGACGACGGCAGTCTGCGGGTGGAGCAGCACTTGGAGAAAGGCGACATGCCCGCCCCCTTCCGTGTGGGTATGGAAATGGCGCTTGCCCCGCAGTTTAACCTGCTGACCTACTACGGTCGGGGAGCAGTGGAGAACTACGCCGACCGCCAAACGGCAGCCACCGTGGGCAAATATACGAACCGTGTGAGCGATGAATACTATCCTTACATCCGCCCGCAGGAAACGGGCAACCACACGGACTTACGGTATATGTTCTTGCACAACGAGGTAGGGCAAGGTCTGTATATTGTCGGCGAGCAACCCTTCTCGGGTTCCGCCCTCCCATATCCCACCTCCTCCCTCGACGACGGCGCCACCAAAACCGCCCACCAATCCCACGGCAATTTACTCAAATCCCTCCCCGCCCAATTC
>CAVFIY010000054.1:0-682 GCA_963622435.1 Bacteroides uniformis
TTCCTATCCTGCTTTCTTCGAAGTGGGTGTGGCTACGGATATTACGAGTGCGGCGACTATCGACTCTACCTTCGTTCTACTCGACTCTGTTGAGGTAGAAAAGTATGTTTCGTCGAAGAATAACTGGCATTACTATTCCGAGTCGTTGAGCGGCTATACAGGTGCAGAAGGGTATATCGTTCTCCGTGCGCCTAAGGCGGATAAGTCGGCGAACGGTGGTGCAGTCTATATCGATAATCTCATCGTAGAGAAAGCACCGTCCTGCTTCCGTCCTATCAACTTTACTTTCGTTACGGCTACTCCCACTTCTGTTACGCTCTCTTGGGAGCCTTATGGTAAGGAGACACAGTGGGATGTCGCAGTTGTGCCTACGGGTACGGAATTGAGCGATGCTACGCCGCTTATCACTGCCGACACCTCGACATTCACCGTTTCGGGCTTGACTCATTCTACCAAGTACGACTTCTATGTTCGTGCGCATTGTAGCGATACCGAGTTCTCCGATTGGTCTGCTGTTGTAACCGCTTCTACCTTCTGTCAGGTCGCCTTGGCAGATGCACATTGGGAGTTCGACAGTCTGTCCACGCAAGTGCCTAACGCCATCGTTCCGACCAATACCTCCTATAAGCAAGAGGAAGGCTGGCTGTTCGGAAATACCTTGTCCGGCACGATAGGGCAGAAC
>CAVFIY010000054.1:692-9985 GCA_963622435.1 Bacteroides uniformis
ACGGTAGGCGACTCTACCCGTAATGCGCACTATGCATATTCGGATAGTTGCGCTCTCTATTTCGGCTGCACTACCGCTTCTTCGAACGGTGTCTATGCAGTTCTTCCGTTTGTGGACGCAAATCTTGATACGCTCCAAATCAGTTTTATGGGGCGTGCGGTCTATGCTACGGGTAGTAAGGTGCAGAATACAGACTCGTTGTACTCTGTTACTTATGCACAAGGTTCGTATGCACACGCTATCAAGATTGGTACGCTGACCGACCCGTATGATCTCTCTACTTTCGAGTTGCTCGATACCTATACTTTCGCAACGGTAACGGACAAGAAAGTGGTAGAAGACGGGCATTGGGAGAAAGTAACCGTGCCGTTCTATGGTGCAAAGGGTAAGTATATTGCTCTGCTCTCGCCCGAGAAGGTTACTAATGTGGTCTATATCGACAATGTCGTAATAGAGAAAGAGGGTTGTAACTATCCTACGCATATTGAGGCTCCTGTTTGTGAGTACGATACCGTTGCGTTCACTTGGCTCTCGTCGTGTAAGAAGTGGAATGTGAAGGTTACCGATGCGAAGGACAATGTGATTGATTCCGCAGAGGGTATTACCGTAGCGGAATGGGGAACAAGCAAAGTTGAGCCTGTATCCTCTTACACTTTCTCCGTGCAAGGATATTGCAGCGAGGACGAACTCTCTGCATGGCATTCCTTCGAGTTCACCACTCCGTGTGCGCCTGTTGATAGTGCGAACTTCGTCTATAACTTCGAGTCGAACCTCTATACCTACACGGGTAGTCTTAAACTCCCCGATTGCTGGACGGGAGGCATGGCAGAGGTATCGGGTACAAGCACTACCAATTTCCCGCAGGCTATAGCCAATACGGCGTACTGCCAGTATGCGCGTAATATCGGTACTACCTCTCGTGCATTGCGCTTCTATAACTACTCTTCTACTACCAGTCCTTATTCCGGCGGGTATGTTATCCTGCCCGATATGGATGTGGATTATGAGACCAAGGCACTCCACTTCTGGGCGCGTGCCGCTTACTTCTATACGCTGACATCTAACAGTAAGGGTAAGTTGTATGTGGCTAACAGTTCCTATCAGAAGAGTATTGTGATTGGTGCTATCGAGGATGAAGAAGACTTGAGTACCTTCGTTCCTATCGATACCTTCACTTATTCTCACTCGTGGACTTCTACCACCAAGGTGTACTCGAGCGATGACCCGACGGGTAATAGTTACTGGGAAGAGGTGGTTATCCCGCTTGCTAACTACAAGGGCAAAGGGCGTATCATGATTCTCTACCCGGGCAACGGTAGCACAGGTTACTTCTTCATCGACGATATGGATATTGTCGAAAGTACTTTCTGCTCCGCAGCCTCTAACTTGAAGGCAGCCAACCTTACTGCCACTTCGGCACAACTGCAGTGGGTAGTATCGGGTGCAGACAGTGTTCGCCTCCAACTGACGACCGATGCGGACTTCGCAGAGAAGAACCTGCTGGTGGATACCGTCTTGGTGAATGCCGCAGGTAAGTTCGATGTCAATGCGTTGGCTTCCGGTACGAATTACCACTTCCGCGTGCAGCACCTCTGCAGCGAGGAGGAGATAGCCGAATGGGTGGTATGCGACTTCGCTACCGACTATGCCGTTCGTTTCTACGAGACTTTCTCTGCACTGCGTACCTATCCGGAGAACTGGAATCGTGCTTCTGTACTGCCGACAGACCTCTTCTCCGGCACGAAGAAGATGGCAGATTGCTATGTAGCGGAGACGGGTACTAACTGGCAGCGTGCCGTTAGTTCGCCTATCGCCGACAACGCTATCTATTCGCCTACTTCGACCTATGCAACCACCAATAACTATTGGCTCGTATCGCCGATTATCGACCTTACGACGGTTGCCAAGGACGCTCATCTCCAACTCTCGTTCCTCTTGGGTCTGACCAATACGGACAATAATGCACCGAACCGCCATACGCCTACTGCGGATGAGCCGGATTCCACTTTCGTGCAGGATAAGTTCTTCGTGGCTATATCCGAGGATGCGGGTGAAACATGGAAGTTGGCGAACACCGTTTGGTGGTCCGACGACAAGAACGATGTGGCAGACTACTCGTATGCGGAACTCAGTCCTGCAGGTGAGTTGTACCATGTTGACCTTTCGGCGTACATCGGTGAGCGTATCAAGATTGCTTTTGTCAACTACTCTGTCAAGACGGCAAGTAAGAACCGTATCCATTTGGCAAAGGTATCGCTCAATACGGTGGCATTCAACCTCTATGAGTCTTCTATCTGCCGTTGGAACGACTATGCGGATGAGAACTTCACCATCCCCGAGTCGCTGTTGGAGGTAGGTACAGACGAGTATGAACGCTATACGCAAGCCACCAAGAACGGTGTCAGCGATACCTATACCGTGATGAGCCTTACCGTTACAGACAATGCCGTTACCACTATCCTCGACACTATCTGCGCCGGTGAAGACTACTCGGACTTCAACTTCACTATCTCGAAGGCAGAGCAGAGCAATGTCTATAAGCAGAAGTTGGTAGGTACGAATACTTGCGACTCGATTGTCGAACTCGACCTCTATGTGCGTCCGCGCCTCTATACGGAACTCTTCCGTACCATTTGTCAGGGCGACTACTACGAGTACAACGGTGAGCGTTACTATGTATCGACTATCAAGTCCGATACGCTCTCGTCGCTTGTTACGGGTTGCGACAGTATCGTTACACTCCGTCTGACGGTTAACGAGATTCTTACGGGCGAGACCAACTACCACCTCTGCGAGGGGGATTATGTTGAGTTCGGTAAGTATGGTAAGATTACGACGAGCGGTACTTATGTCGATACGCTCAAGAACGCTATCGGTTGCGATAGTATCGCTACGCTCAATGTCTTTGCGCATAAGACCGAGAAGACTGTTGTCCGTGCCGCTATCTGCCAAGGCGATCGCTATTCGCAGGGCGTATGGGCAGGATTGAGTGAGGCAGGCGACTATCCGTCCAAGCAGACTTCTGTCTATGGTTGCGATAGTATTTCTACGCTCCACTTGATGGTGGCAGGCGAAGACTTGCTGCTCCGTGACTCGATTACGACCGACAAACTGCCGTATGTCCTCAATGGCGAGGAACTGCTGGGTACGGAAACCCAAGAGGGGTTCTACACCAAGATAGTTGACTTGCGTTGTGGCGAGGTAACGCTGGTTATCACAGTAGGTAAGCCGACCGGGCTGTACAATGTCTATGCAAATAGTCTTGTTCTGTCGCAGAACCCTGTGGCAGTAGGTCAGGAGGTGCAAGTGCTGGGTACTTTCGCATCCGACGCTACGCTTGATGTCCTCTCGGCTACGGGCGGTCATGTTTACCACACGGCTAACCTGACTTCGCCGATTGTCATCCCGGGTATGCCTACCGCAGGTGTTTATCTGATTGTCATTAAATCCTCTACGGGTGTTTACCAATCGAAGTTGATTGTGAAGTAACCCACAGGACGATTTCTCTCTGAGATGGGGCTGTCTATTCGTAGGCAGCCCTTTCTTTGTTGTTTTCTGTTGCATCGTGTCGATAGTTATTGAATGGTTTCTATAGTTTCTATAGTCGCTATAACTGCTATAGTTTCTATAGTCGCTATAGTTGCTATTGCCTCTATAGTCGCTATAGTTTCTATAGCCGCTATAACTGCTATAGTTGCCATAGTCGCTATCCCTCTCTCCCATAGCCATAATCCCTCTAAAACCCTTATAAGAGTTATGAGTGGTAGGGTAGTGGTAGGGTAGTGGTAGGGTAATTCGTCCGAGATTTGCGGCTCATTTGTTCGAGGTCGGGAGCAACTCTGTTCTAGATTTAGACCGTGCGCTTACCGCTGCCTGGGGGCGTGGGTGTCCCCACCCGCGGCAGGTCGCAAGACCTGTTTGACTATACTCTGACCTCCCCTCCTCAGAAGGAGGGGTTGGGGGAGGTTCGGAATACTCTGTCCTCCCCTCCTCGGAAGGAGGGGTCGGGGGAGGTCTTTGGATGTGCATTATGCATTCCCCTTGCGTATTTCCAAGAAAAGCAGTACCTTTGCAAGATTTTCGTGGATAATGGACAATATGAATACTACTCCTACTTTTCAGATGGTCGCTAAGACATTCAAGGGACTGGAAGATGTCTTGGCGCAGGAACTGACCGAACTCGGCGCCGACGAGGTGCAGAAAGAACGCCGTGCCGTCTCTTTCTCCGGCGACAAAGCCTTGCTCTACCGTGCGAATTTCGCGTTGCGTACTGCTACGCGTATCCTTGTCCCCATCGCTGCTTTCCGTGCCTCGGACGCCGATGCGGTCTATGAGCAGGCGAAGCAGGTCGATTGGTCGCAGTACATGCGGGTCGATACCACTTTCTCTATCGATTCGACGGTCTATTCGGACACTTTCCGCCACTCGAAGTATGTCGCCTATCGGGTCAAGGATGCCATTGCGGACTACTGGACGGAGCGGGAGCAGCGTCGCCCGAATGTCAAACTGACCGACCCCGACTTGAGCCTCAATGTGCATATCGCGGGCGAGCAAGTTACGCTGTCGCTCGACAGCACGGGCGAGAGTCTGCATAAGCGCGGCTACCGAGTGGCGAACACCGAAGCGCCTATCAACGAGGCACTGGCGGCGGGTATGCTGCTGCTGGCGGGGTGGCACGGGCAGTCGGATTTCTACGACCCGATGTGCGGCTCGGGGACGCTGCTTATCGAGGCGGCGTTGATTGCGCTCAATATCGCCCCGGGGGTCTTCCGCCAGGGCTATGCGTTCGAGAAGTGGGCGGATTTTGACCGCGACTTGTTCGAGTCTATCTACAACGACGACTCCCGTGAGCGAGCGTTTGCGCACCATATCTACGGCTCCGACGCGGGCTACTATGCGGTGCAGACGGCGTTGAAGAACATCAAGTCGGCGGGCATGCAGCACCATATCTCCGTCCGCCAGATTCGCTTGGAGGAGATTCGCCTGGCGGGCGAGGAGGGCGCACCGAGTACGGAGGGCGCACTCGTGATGATGAACCCGCCCTACGGCGAGCGTCTGGCGCAGGACAAGGATGTGCTGACGCTTTATGATAACATCGGCAAGGCGTTGAAGTTCCAATTTACAGGGGCAACGGCGTGGATTATCTCGTCCAACGAGGACGCGCTGCACTGCGTCGGGCTGAAGCCGACCGAGAAGATTCACCTCCTCAACGGCGAGTTGGACTGCCTGTTCTGCAAATACGAACTCTTTGCGGGCGAGCATCGGGAGTGGAAGAAGAACCACCCGTCCACGCCCCGTGCCGAAGCACCCAAGGCTGCCAAGTCGTCCCGAAAGGAAAGCGACCGCAAGCCGTTCCGAAGAGATAAGGACGGGGAGCGTAAACCATTCCACAAAGACGGGGATTTTAAGCCGTTCCGCAAGGATGGGGAGCGCAAGCCGTTTTTTAAGGACAGAGATAGCGACCGCAAGCCTTTCCGTCGCGATAAGGACGGGGACTTTAAGCCATTCCACAAAGACAAAGACTTCGACCGTCCTATGAAACTGTTCCATAAGGACAAAGGCTCTTTTGATAAGCCTTTCCACAAGGACGCAAAGCCTTTCCGCAGCGACGACCACGCCGCCCGCACCCCTTTCCGAAAAGACACCAAGCCTTTCCGTACCTCCAATCATACCGACCGCCCTGCGAAGCCGTTCCGCAGCGGGCGTAATTCTTTCCGTCATAATGAATCCGATTCTCATAGCCGATTATAATTATCCGCTCCCTGACGAGCGTATAGCCAAGTACCCGCTTGCCGAGCGCGACCACTCCAAACTCCTGGTCTATCGCGACGGCAAGGTGAGCGAAGATGTGTTCTACCGTGTGGGCGATTATATCCCCGCAGGGTCGCTGCTGGTCTATAATAACACCCGTGTTATCCAGGCGCGCCTGGTCTTCCATAAGGCGAGCGGGGCGCGTATCGAGGTCTTCTGCCTTGAGCCGCTTGCGCCGCACGATTACCAACTCTCCTTGGGCAGCATTTCGGGCTGTACTTGGAAGTGCATGATTGGCAATGCCAAGAAGTTCCGCGACGCTTTCGTCGAGATGCCCGTCGTGCTTCCTTCGGGCGAGCAGGTTACGCTCCGTGCCGAGAAAGGCGAGCAGACGGGGAACACTTTCGCGGTTCGTTTCTCGTGGGATACTCCCCGCCTCTCGTTCGCCGAGTTGCTCGAAGCCGTGGGCGAACTCCCTATCCCGCCGTATCTTAACCGCAAGACCGAGGAGAGCGACAAGACGACCTATCAGACGGTCTATTCCCGTATCAAAGGCTCTGTGGCTGCCCCCACGGCGGGCTTGCATTTCACTACCGCCGTCCTCGACGACCTCCGCCGTAGGGGCATTCGGACGACCGAACTGACCCTCCATGTGGGCGCAGGCACTTTCCAACCCGTTAAGACCGAGGACGCCAATGCGCATACCATGCATACCGAAATTATCGCCGTCCCCCGCGCGGCTATTGCGGACATACTCGCCAACCTGGGGCATATCGTGGCGGTCGGCACGACGAGTATGCGTACCCTCGAGAGCCTTTATTTCCTCGGCGAGATGGTGCAGCGGGGCGAGCAGGAACTCCATGTGCCACAGTTTGCCCCGTACGAGGGCAGCCATCCGCTCACTGCCGCCGAGGCGTTTCAAGCCTTGCTCGATTATCTCGACCGCACGGGGCAGCAGACGCTCCACGCCGAGACGCAGATTATGATTGAGCCGGGCTATGTGTTCCGTGTCGTTGACCAACTGATTACCAATTTCCACCAACCTAAGTCCACGCTGCTCTTGCTTGTCAGTGCTTTCGTCGGTGGCGATTGGCACACTATTTACGATTATGCATTGTCGCACGACTTCCGTTTCTTGAGTTACGGCGACAGCAGTATCCTTTTCCGCCGCGTATGATTGATACCCATTGCCATATCGACGAACCGCAGTATGCGGCAGACCTCCCTGCGTTCCTTGCCCGCCAGAAAGCGGGTGGGGTGGAGCGTATTCTCGTCCCCGGGGTCGATGTCCCCTCTATCAAAACGGTGGGCGAGGTGTGCGACCGTTTCCCCGATTACCTCCTCCCTGCGTTGGGCTTGCACCCGGAGAACATCACCCCCGACTACCGCGAGCAGTTGGCGGCTATCGAGGCGGAACTCTTTGCCCCGCACCGCCGCTATATCGCCGTGGGCGAGATAGGGTTGGACTACCATTTTGGTTCCTGCTTTCGGGTGGTGCAGCAGCGAGTCCTGCATACCCAGTTGGAGTGGGCGGAGCAACTGTCTTTGCCCGTGATGATTCACTGCCGCGATGCGGTCGAGGACTGCCTGGCGGTGCTGCGTCAGCACCCGCATGTGCAGGGCGTTTTCCATTGCTTCAGCGGCAGCCGTGAGGTGGCGGAGCAGATCTTGGAGATGGGCTACTGCCTCGGTATCGGCGGGGTATTGACTTTCAAGAACTGCCGATTAGCCGACACGCTGGCGCACTTGCCCGTGCAGCGACTGGTGTTGGAGACCGACGCACCGTATATGTCGCCCGTGCCGCACCGTGGCGAGCCGAATGAGAGCCGTTGGATGTCCTTTGTCGCCGACCGCCTGGCGGACATCTACCTCCTCTCGCCTGCCGACATCGACCGCCTGACCACCGCCACCGCCCGCACTTTGTTCCATATCTAAAGACGGAGTAAGGACTTTGGGAGCAAAGGCATCAACCTCGGCGTGCAGCCTCTCTGATTACAGAGCAAGGAGGTGCAACCCTCGGAGCGAGGACACAACCCTCGGCGCGAAGCCTCTTTGATTTCGGGTGCAAAGGTACTGCTTTCCCTTCCTCCCCGTTGGTCATCCCGCCCACTCTATACGCCTATAACAACTATAGCCCCTATAACAACTATAGCAACTATAGCCCCTATAACAACTATAACGCCTATAGCCCCCATAAGCCCCTATAGCCCCTATAACAACCATAACAACTACTAACTTACGCGCAGCAACCATACGCACGCAGTGCGAAAATACGCTTCAGCGACCATACGCGACAGCGACCATACGCACGCAGTGCGACCCACCATGTTCCGTTCCTTTCTCAATCGTAATGCTCTGATTCTCTCGATGATTTTCGGGGCGATTGCTTACCCGCTTTTCTGGCGGTGTATGCCGGTGTTGCCGGTGTTGATATTCTTCATGCTGTTCTTCACTTTCTGCAAGGTGAACCCGGCGGATTTCCGTCTGCGTCGTTGGCATTGGGCGGTCTTGGCGGTGCAACTGTTGCTGACGGTGGGCGGATTCTATGCCGTGCAGTGGGTGTGTGAGGCGTGCGGTGCAACGCCCGAGCAGACGCTTATCCTCTCGCAGGGGTTGATGACCTGCTTTGTCATGCCGACGGCGACCGCCGCACCTATTATCGCAGGCAAACTGGGCGGCTCTATCCAGAATTTGACGACCTTTACCCTTTTGAGCAATGCCGCCACGGCGTTGATTGTGCCGATATTCTTCCCGATAGCCAAGCATGCGGACATCGCTTTTTGGGCGGACTTGTGGGCTATCCTGCAGCGTGTCTGCCCGTTGTTGTTAGGGCCATTCCTGGCAGCCTGGCTGTTGCGCTTAGGCTATAATGCGGTGCAGAAGAGGAAAGGGTCGGGCAGAACTTTTGCTCTCTCTCGCCGCCTGACGGGTATGCCGTTCTATCTCTGGCTCTGCTCGTTGGTCGTCCTGATGGCGAATATCACGCATACGCTGGTTGTCTCGCATTATGATTATGCCACGCTCTTCGGGTTGTGCGTAGGCTCTCTGGGGGCGTGTCTGTTGCAGTTCTATTTGGGTAAACTGATAGGGCAGCGTTTCCCCGCAGCGTCGATAGGGGTGGAGAGCCACGACGAGGAGATTAACCCCGCAGCCACACCGCACGACATGCGTTCGGTCAGTAAGGTGACGGCGGGGCAGGCGTTCGGTCAGAAGAACACCTCCCTGGGCGTGTGGTTGGCGCAGTCCTACCTCAATCCGTTGTCAGCCATCGGTCCCGCCGCCTATATCATTTGGCAGAATGTCTTCAACAGCCTCCAACTCTCCTTCCTCGCCCGCAAGAAACCAACAAGACCTCCCCAAGCCCCTCCAGAGGAGGGGGTGTAGCACCGTGGGACTCCCCTCCTCTGGAGGGGCAGGGGAGAGGTTTACCTGGGGGCGTGGGTGTCCTCACCCGCGTGAGCCGCAAGGCTCAGTTGACCATTCTCTGTTAGCCCCTCCTCTGGAGGGGTTGGGGAGGTCTGGGGTCTGGGGTCTGGGATTTG
>CAVFIY010000055.1:0-454 GCA_963622435.1 Bacteroides uniformis
ACGATGACAATGTTGCTAATGAGTCCGTTTTTGAATTTACGGTTACATACTACAAAATAGCCGCTACGGACGATGCCACTCTCTCTGCTATCACCATCGACGGCGTAGCACTCGAAGACTTCGCCCCCGAGAAGTTAACCTACAATGTAGAGTTGACTTACGGCACAACAAAAGTCCCGACTGTCGTTGCAACTACAAACTCGAATAAGGCAATTGCAGATGTTACCGCCGCTGCTTCTCTCCCGGGTACAACAACAATCGTAGTTACCGCAGAGGATAAAACAACCACCAAGACCTACACCATCAACTTCACCGTCAACGACACCAAAAGCATTGACGCTACGCTGAAAGAAATTACCGTAGGGGGTGTTGCACTCACGGATTTCAAGGCAGACACTTATGACTATTCCTACACCATTGGCTATGGTAAGGATTATGTAGTAGCCGCTACACC
>CAVFIY010000055.1:464-9879 GCA_963622435.1 Bacteroides uniformis
GCTTCTCTCCCTGGCACAACAACAATCGTAGTTACCGCCGAAGACGGCACAACCACCAAGACTTACACCATCAATTTCACTGTAGCCGCTAGCAAAAGCACTGACGCTACATTGAGCGCACTAACCGTTGACGGCAAAGCAATTACGCTCACAGAGGGCACTTTAGAGTACGCTTACGAACTTCCTGCTTATGCTCCGGGCGTAGTGGCTGCCACAGAGAACGATGAATATGCAAAGGCTACGGTTACGCAAGCCACAGCAATCCCGGGCGCAGCGACTGTACTTGTTACCGCAGAGGCTGGTAATTCGCAGACCTATACAGTCAATCTTACGCAGAAAGAGGCACTGCAACAAGTGGCAGTATCGGCAACTACCACATGGAATTGGGAAAAGGCAGGCGTAAAAGAGATCCGCTACTCGCAGACTACCGCTATCTCGAAGACTGATACTATCGTGTTGGCAAATGCTATGGATAGTACCTGGACAAACCAAATTGCGAACAGTGCCGACTTCAACTCGCAAGCACTGCGTGTAGTAGGAGAGTTCATGGTTCGTGAGGGTAAGTACTTCCAAGGTCCGTATGTATCGTTCGTAGCAGGGAAAGCAGGCTCGATTAAGGTCGTCTTCAGCAACACAGGAAATCGTACTTCGGAGGCAGATACCCGCTATCTGTATGTAAATGGCAAAAAGACAGAATATGGTTCTATGAAGTCGAGTGAAAATATTACTACTAAGGAAATTGCCGTCCCCGCAGGCACAGTGGCATTGACTTTCATGTTGGCGGCAGGAGAGAACTATGAATATGGTCGTATTTACTCTATCGAATATACGGCATCAAGTACTCCCTCCGCCCTCGACAATGCTTCGTCGGAGGTGAAGGCAGTAAAGATTATCCGCAACGGTCAACTCCTTATCCAAAAGGGCGACAAACTCTACACCGCCCAAGGCACCGTAGTAGAATAACAACCTAGTCAGAGAAAAATAACAACCTACGCTAGGAAAACAACTACCTAGTATAGAGAAAAATAACAATCTATTCTATAGAAAATTTCCTAGGAAGAGAAAAATAACAAAAGACATAATGTATTCCCAAGATAGACCGCCCCACAGCGGTCTATCTTGCTGTATACACCAAAGAAGAGAGAGAGGGAGAGAAAAGAAAAAAGGAATAAGAGAGAAAAAGAACAAACACGCAAAACATCCGGCAGCCTGGGGGCGTGGGTGTCCCCACCCGCGGCGGCTCGTTAGAGCCGATTGACCATACTGTGTGGGAGTCCACTGTGGAGTCAAATGAGCCTGGCGGCTCACCGCGGGTGAGGTGAAGCGGAGGACAGATGTGCGCAGCACATTGAGTGTCCGAAGCGAGCGAAGCCCAGTGGGCTTCGCAAGAAATAATCGTTCGAGCCTTCGGCGAGATAAGAATTCCTTAGTCCACAACCCACGCCCCCGGGCTACTGGATGTGCATTGTCCCAAGTGGTGGAGAGTGGAGTTCTCTATTCTGCATACACACTCTCTACTCTGCATACGCTCCTCCCCCCCCCCACACACACCATACATTCAACCTCCGCACCAAAAATACGCCCAACACTTGTACTAATGCAGAACTTTCCGTATCTTTGCACCCAAATTCTAAATACGCATAACTATGGCAACGAAAACAAAAACACCGGAGCAACTCAAGCGCGAGCAACTCGCAAAGGAGAGTATGGACTTGGTTCTCAAGCGTGGCGGTGTTACCAAGAAAGACCTGCTCGATGACGCTATGCATCAGTTCTTTGCCGCTAACTACCGCGAACTGCTGACTGCTTCCGAGATACGCAAATACAAGAGTGTTATCCTATGACGGCGAATACCAAGAAAGCACGGCGTATATTCATCGACACCAATGTACGGAAATTGACAGAAGTCGAAATATCCATGCAAGAAGCCCGAGAGGGAAAAGTGAACCACTACGACAGTGTGGAAGATATGTTCCAACAGTTAGGGATATGAGCAAATAATAAGGAAACTACTACGAATACTTTATAGAAATTCTAAATACGCATAACTATGGCAACGAAAACTATCACGAAACCTCAGGCAGAGGCAGCCAAAAAAGAGATGTTTGCTATCATGCTCCGGAAGACCGGTATGTCCTCTGCACGCTTCTATGAGATAGCCCGTAACAACTTTGTCGCCAACAATCTCGACCTGCTCACCCCTGCCGAGAAGAAGAAGTATCAGGAAATCGGTCTGTCGCTATGAGGAAACTGCAGTATCACATCTTTGTTGATACCAATGTGCTGATAAATGCGTTTGTGGGTACAGCTGCCGACAACGCTTGTCTGCACTATCTCTATGCCCTGCAAGGCAAACGCCTCTATATCTCCTCGCTATCTATCGCACAGTTAGTGGCTCTACTGCAAAAGAGACACGACACCGATGCTATCAAGCAGTATGTCGAGCAACTGCTGCACCATTTTATGGTGGTATCGTGCACGGATAAGGATATTCGCGCCGCAATCAATATGGGAGGTAAAGATATGGAGGACAATATCCAATACTGCATCAGTCAGAAAGTAAAGTGTCCGGTCTTCATCACCAACAACTTGAAGGACTATCGCCACTACGACAACATCGCCTCTGTCATCCGCCCGAGTGAGGTGCGCACAATTAAACGCTAAATATTCCCCCATGCCCAAATAACCAACCACAGATATGAAGAAACTACTATTGCTTGCCGAGGAGGGTGAGCGGAAACTGATAGAAGAGGCGGCTGCCCGATTGGGAGAGCCGTTCCGCCAATGGATTGCCGACTACGAAGTGTGTATCACAGGTGTCGGCGCACTCAATGTGCTGGCAGCCCTGCGCACTGTCCCCACCGACACGGAGATACTCAATATCGGCTATGCGGGGAGTGCGAACTTCGACCTCGGGACACTCGTCTCGGTGACGGAGGTGCGCCTCAACCACCCCTGTGTGTCGTACAAAGAGCCGACACTGCCCCTCCAATCCCTGCCATTTACGCACAGCCTGCAGCAGTCCGTCTGCTATAGCAACACCGATTTCGTTCTCCAATCCGACTACCGCGACTGCGTCTTCGACATGGAACTGGCATACATCTGCGCACTCGGCTTCCGCACGGTGCGTTCGCTCAAAGTGGTGAGCGACAACCTCTCGCTCCATACCTACCACACCGTTGCCAACGGCGTAGAATAACCGCAGACCGCCATGACTACCGTCGTTCTCAAACCCCGCAAAGAGGAGTCGCTGCGCCGCTTCCACCCCTGGGTATTCTCGGGCGCAATAGCCAAAGTCATACTCGATGCCCATAACCCGAACGCCGAACCCGAAGAGGGCGAACTCGTTGTCGTTCAGAGCCATAGCGGCGACACACTCGGCGTGGGGCATTACCAGATAGGCTCTATCGCCGTGCGTATCCTGGCATTCGGCACAGACCGACTGCCCGACCGCTTCTGGCAAGAGCGCATCGCCGCCGCCTACCGTGTGCGGCAGACGCTTGGGCTGGTGCGGGAGGACAATAACACTTTCCGCCTCGTACACGGCGAGGGAGATTTCCTGCCCGGGCTGGTGGTGGATATATACGCCGACACGGCTGTCGTACAGGCGCACTCGGTGGGCATGCACCTCACCCGCTACAAGATAGCCGAGGCAGTCTTGGAGGCAGTGCCGCAAGTGCGCAATGTCTATTACAAGTCCGACGACACCCTGCCCCACAAGGCGCAGATAGAGGGCGACCGTGTGGGCTACTTGATTGAAAAAGAGGGAGAAAAGCCCGCCGAGTTCTGGAGCCGCGAGAACGGGCTGGAGTTCCGTATCGACTGGCTGCGGGGGCAGAAGACAGGCTTCTTTGTTGACCAGCGGGAGAACCGTGCGCTGCTCGAGCGGTACGCCCGCGGCAAACGGGTGCTGAACATGTTCTGCTACACGGGCGGCTTCTCGGTCTATGCACTCCGAGGGGGTGCAGCGCAGGTGGACTCGGTGGATGTGTCGGAGAAAGCGGTGGCACTCGTGCGGGAGAATGTGGCGCATAACTTCCCCGACTGCACTTGCCACACTGCCTATGCCGAAGAGGCGTTTGCTTTCCTCGCCGACTGCAAGAACCGCTACGACCTCATTATCCTCGACCCTCCCGCCTTTGCCAAACACCGCGACGCTATCAAGAACGCCCTGCGCGGGTATCAGCGGCTCAACGCCAAGGCGATAGAGCAGATAGAACCGGGCGGCATACTCTTCACTTTCTCCTGCTCGCAGGCGATAGACAAAGAGATGTTCCGCCTCGCCGTCTTCAGTGCGGCGGCGCAAGTGGGGCGCAAAGTGCGTATCCTGCACCAACTCCACCAGCCCCAAGACCACCCCATCAACATCTACCACCCCGAGGGCGAGTACCTCAAAGGTCTCGTACTGGAAGTGGAGTAAGACTGTGCGTAAACGAGGCGCAGCGGACGGGGGGGCTGTGTAGCCACTTACAAACTTGCACATTTACCCATTGCGCTTGCGCACCGTGTGTGCGGTAAAGAGAGTAGGCAGTAGGGTGTTGATTATCCAGAGAATAGTCGCTGCCAGAGCGGCAGGGACAGAGGCATTGGGCGAGAAATGCCCGAAGACGAAGATTGCCCACGCCCCGCGAATACCCGCATCCGCCAAAGGCATGTTCGGCGACAGGGTTACGAGCAGGTAGTAGAGCGGAATGGCAGTCAGCCACTGTGCCGCCGAGAGGTGTACCCCGCAGAAAGAGAGGGCGAGCAGCAGTTGGAACGAGAAACAGAGGTAGCGCAGCAGCGACAGTCCGCAGATGGCGGCGAACTCCCCACTGCTTATCTGCCCCAACGCAGAGAGCAGTCGCTGCAACGAGTGGGGCTTATTCGCCTTGCCCCAACGGCGGCAGAGGCGCAGCAGCAGGGGCGAGAGGGCGAGCAGCAACAGCAGCAGCCCTGCGGCGGCGAACACGCCCCACGCCGCCGACCAATGTGTCGTGCGGAAGAACGCCGCGAGGGCGGGCAACCCCGCCACCGCTATCACCAGCGTGAGCGCAAAACTGCCGACCGACGCCATTCCCAACGCAGGCAACCACTGTCCCCGCTCGGGCAACTGCAGCACACGGGTGGGGTAGTCCCCCAGGCGGTATGGTGTGATGAACGCCCCCGCCATACCGAGATAGACCTGCCGCTGTGCCTCCCGAAGAGTCATTGGGGCAACACGCCGCAGCAGGTACTGCCATTTCCACGCCTCCAACCACAGATTGACGGGCATCAGCCCCACGCACAACGCCAGGCAGAGGTACTGCACCCCGCTTGCCGTGCGCAGACTCTCCCCCAACGCCTGATAGTCGTCGAAGACAACCAACTCGTAGCCTACAAAAGCATAAGCAACGAGGGCGAACACTGTCGCCAAGACGGTATGAACAGACTGTTTCTTCATTGCCACCGAACGGCGCAACGGACAGATTAGAAGCCCTTTAAGAAACGATACAGACTCTCGTGCGATGTCGTCTCACGAGGGATGATAAGTATGGTGTCATCGCCTGCTATCGTACCGAGAATGAGTTCCGACCCGCGACTGTCGATGTCGTACGCCACTGCGTTCGCAAAGCCCGGACGAGTCTTTACCACAGCGAACTGCCCGCAGAAATCCAGGCTGCGGATAGACATCTTCGCCAAGTCCGAGTCAATACCCAGCACCTTCTTCTCCACCACGGGGTTGGCAGGCACTACATACTTCACCGTGCCGTCCTGCAACACCTTCTTCTCCGCACGCAGGTCGCGCAGGTCGCGGCTCAATGTCGCCTGCGTCACCTCATAGTTCTGCTGCTTGAGGGCTTGGAGCAGTTGTTCCTGACTGGTGATAATCTGTGCCGAGAGTACACCGGCAATCGTGCGTAATCTGCGAGTACGAAGATTCATAAGCGTAAAAAAAGTGATTATAGAGTGAAACTTATATGCAATAGCGTATCGGTTTGTCCGTACAGAGGTAAGTGCCAGAGCCTGAATATGCAGAGATAGTGCATACTTATACAGCAAATGCAACACTTTATGTCATCAAACGGACACTTTATACTACTTTTGTCTATTTATGCTGCAAAGGTACGCATATTTCTGCATATATGCAAATATACAGTGCATAATTCGTATAGGCGGTGGCGTGTCGCCACAGACAATAGTATTAATGGGGTATTAACGGGCATTAACGGAGAACATTGTCTTTATGAATAATTAGTGGTAATACGGTGTAGCCGTCCGTCCAATGAACTTATTGTCTGTGGCGACACGCCACCGCGTCAGCGTTCGTCCAATGAACTTATTGTCTGTGGCGACACGCCACCGGATTGTCAATATGGCAGCCCGTGCGGACGAATTTTCGTAGGGAAGGGCTTGCGGCACAGAATTTGCACCTCCTACAAGAAAATAACGATATGACAAATCCGCACCAACACCTCAAACGGTTCTATATCTCCCTATTTATTCTGACGCTCGTACTGGGTATAGCGAATGTGGTATATCTCGCCTTTCAGCCCGACACCACTCTACACGCCCTGCTCTTCTGCGGTCTGCAGTATGTGGCGATGTTCCTCATCCTGGCTGCCCCAATCGTACTGCGCAAGCGGTTCCTGCTGAATGTGCCGCTCGTGCTGTCGGTGGCAATTGCCGCCTTTGCATTTACCGCTATGGTACTCGGCGACGGGCTGAACTTCTACGGGCGGTACCCCTGGTGGGACTCGCTGCTGCACCTCTTCTCGGGGGCGGTACTGTCGTTCATCGGGCTGTGGATAGTCCATGTACTGCTGTCCGACTCCGACAAAGTGGTCTTCTCTAACAAGTACTTCCTCGCTGTCTTCCTACTGATGTTCTCACTCGGCTGCGGTGCAATCTGGGAGATATGCGAATACACCTACGACGACCTCTTCGGGACTAATACACAGCAGTTTATGGCAACGACCTCCGGCTCTATCATCTCCCCGAACGATGTGCCGCTACGGGGACACGAGGCGTTGCGCGACACGATGACCGACCTCACACTCGACTTCATCGGCGGATTGATAATCGCAATCTATGTCCTCATCCGCCACGATGCGTTTATGGAGAAACACACGGGCGACTCCGTCCTCGACTCCGCCTCCCTCGTGGATGTTATTGAGGAAGACCGTCCTAAGGACTGTTAGACCGCTGCGCTGTTGGATGTTAGACCGCTGCGCTGTTGGAAGTTAGACAGAATAGGCACTATAGAAACTATAGCCGCTATAGATGCTATAGCCGCTATAAAAAACAAGACAATTTATGAAAATACTATTAGTAATAGACCAGTTCGATGCTGCGAACAACGGCACGACTATCTCGGCGAAGCGTTTCGCCAATCACCTCCGCGCACACGGTAATGAGGTGCGTGTCATCTCTACGGGCGCACAAGCCGAAGACAAATATGTGGTATCCGAATGGCGTATGCCCATCGGGCAAGGACTCATTGACGCACAGGGCATGGCGTTTGCCAAACCCGAAGTGGATGTGCTGGAGAACGCCATCTCGTGGGCGGATGTAGTACACTTCATGATGCCTTTCGCCCTCTCGATAGAGGGCTTGAAGGTCTGCCAGAAACTAGGCGTACCCCATACGGCGGCGTTCCATGTGCAGCCGGAGAACATCACTTCGAGCATCGGCTTGAAGGACGCTCCGCTCATCAACAAGACCATATACATCGCCTTCCGCGACATCTTCTACAACGACTTCAAACATATTCACTGTCCGAGCCACTTCATTGCCAATCAACTGAAAGCCAACGGATACCGTGCGAAACTGCATGTCATCAGCAACGGCGTAGAACCCGATTTCCACTACCGCCGCGGGGAACAGAAACGCCCCGAGTTCGAGGGGAAGATAGTCATTATGATGATAGGGCGGCTCTCGGTCGAGAAACGCCAAGATGTCATCATCGACGCAGTGAAGAAGAGCAAGTATGCCGACCGTATCCAACTCATCTTTGCGGGGCAGGGGCCTCTGCTCGAAGACCTTACACAGCGTGGAGCGGACTTGAAGAACCCGCCCATCTTCGGTTTCTACACCAAAGAGGAACTGCTCGACATACTCGCACAGACCGACCTCTATGTACACGCCGCCGACATTGAGATAGAGGCTATCTCGTGTATCGAGGCGTTTGCCACGGGTGTTGTACCCGTCATAGCCAACTCCGACCGCTCTGCCACGCCGCAGTTCGCACTCGACCGCCGCAGCCTCTTTGAGCCGGGCGACCCCGACGACCTGGCGAAGGCTATCGACTACTGGCTCGACAACCCCGAAGAGCGTCTGCGCATGGAACCGCAGTACGCCGAGGAGGGCAAACAATACAGTATCGAACACAGTATAGAACTGGCGGAAGAGATGTTCCAAGAGGCGATTGCCGACAACGACCCGACGGAGGAACGCCGCACCTGGCGTGCCAAAATCGAAGAAGAAGTGCGCCAACTCCGCGAGAAAATGGTCGATAAGATACAGGAAAAACTCTGATTCTCAATGCGCTATGCGCTTATGGACAGGTCGTGAACGGGTAAGTCTGTATATAGGCGAATAGGCAAGGTTGTAAATTCGCAAATGGGCATTATAGGGGCTGTAGTTTCTACGGCTCCTATAATTTCTAATTAAGAATTGTGAATTAAGAATGAAGAATGAATGGGGTAAGAACAGGGTAACATCAGGGAAAGAACAGGGAGATGTTACCAATTAAGAATTAAGAATTAAGAATTAAGATGCAGGGTGGGGTGAGTAGGTGAGTAGGGGTAGGGTAGATAGGGTAGGTAGGGTAGATAAATTCCTATATAATATTATACACACATGTAGGTATATATAATATAAGAAACGACCTACCCTACCTACCCTATCTACCCTACCTATATGCCCAAAATGTTCCGAAAAATGTGAAATTAGACCGTAAAATGTTCCGAAAAATGTGAAACTAGAGTGTAAAATGTTCCGAAAAATGTGAAATCGCCCCTCTATGAACGCACGAAAAAAACAGAATGCTGTACTTAAACGAAAGATACACAGAGCATTATCGATATTTGGGAAATATCAACAATTGAAAACTGCATTTTTTTTGAAAAAAGTGCGCATGATTACCAACAACGACTCCGTTTTTGTTGTATCTTTGCAGCGGATTTGGAGGCAGACCGAAGGGCTGAAGGACATACGACCGCTGCGCTGAAGGATATAAGACCGTCCCTACGGGACTGAAAGACTGATTCACAGTCCGGCTGTCGGATGTGCTGACTTATATGGAGGGCTGGATTTCTGGACTTCTGGATTTCTGGACTACTGGAATTCTGGATTTCTGGAATACTGGGCAACGCATAGTCATCTGAGCCTTGCGGCTCACCGCGGGTGAGGACACCCACGCCCCCAGGCTGTCGGATGTGCTGCTTTATATGGA
>CAVFIY010000056.1:0-9879 GCA_963622435.1 Bacteroides uniformis
GAAGCGGAGGGCAGGTGCGCAAAGCGCACTGAGTGCCCGCAGCGAGCGAAGCCCACTGGGCTTCGCTAGAATTCCTTAGTCCACAACCCACGCCCCCGGGCTACCGGATGTGCTGCTGTCATTGCTTCTTTTGTTTCTTTTATTTCTCGTGAGCGGAGCGAGCAGGAGATTTTGTGATAATAAGCGAAGCAAATATGAGGCGAGCAGGGGAATTTATGACTAATTAATGATAATACGGCGTAGCCGTCCGTCGAAAGAAAAACAATTTAGCGGAGGCAATTATTTGTATGCCCCTCTTGCACAATCAAGAAAAAAGTAGTATCTTTGCACGATATTTGTAGAAGACCCTTATTGGACTAATTAGACCAATCGGACTAATCCCCTTCTATTTACAACTCTGCCAATGAAACAACGAACACTGATACTACTCTTTTCTCTGCTTGCGCTCGTGGGGGTGCGGGCGGATAACACCATCGACGAGGTGATATGGATAGTCGGCGACGAGGCTATCCTGCGCAGCGAGGTGGAGGAAGAACGCCTCCGTGCGCAGTACGAGGGGCAGCAGATTGCGGGCGACCCGTATTGCGTCATCCCCGAGCAGATAGCCGTGCAGAAACTCTTCTTGCACCAGGCGGAGATAGACTCCGTGGTGGCGAACGAGTCCTCTGTGAGCCACCAGGTGGATATGCGTATCAACTACTACATCTCCCAGATAGGCTCGAAAGAGAAGATGGAGGAGTATTTCCGCAAGACCAGCACCGAGATACGCGAAGAGATGATGACCTCGGTGCGTAACCAGATGATAGTGCAGCAGATGCAGCAGAAACTCACGGAGCATATCAAACCCACGCCCGCCGAGATACGCCGCTTCTATAACTCCCTGTCCCGGGACTCTATCCCGATGATGCCCGCCTCGGTGGAGGTGCAGATACTCTCTTTCGAGCCGCCCGTGCCGCCCGAGGAGACGGAGCGTATCAAGAGCCGCCTGCGGGAATTCACGGAGCGTGTCAACTCGGGCAACGCCGATTTCGGTATGCTCGCCCGCCTCTATTCCGAGGATACGGAGTCTGCCAAGCGCGGCGGCGAGTTGGGCTTTGTGGGCAAGGGGCAACTGGTCAGCGAGTTCGCCGATGTGGCGTTTAACCTCAACGACCCGAAGCGCGTGAGCCGCATCGTGCAGACCGAGTACGGCTACCATATCATCCAACTCATCGAGAAGAAAGGCGAGCGCATCAACTGCCGCCATATACTCCTCCGCCCTCGCGTGAGTGCCGCCGATAAGCAGAACGCACTCCTCCGCCTCGATACCATCGCCGAGCAGGTGCGCAGCGGGCAGATGACTTTCGAGCAGGCTATTCTCCGTTACTCCGAGGATAAGCAGACTGCACTCAACGCCGGCGTGATGACCAACGCCAACACGGGCAGCAGCCGTTTCGAGTACCAAGACCTCGCCCCCGAGATAGCCAAGCAGATATACAACATGCAGGAGGGGGACATCAGTGCACCGTTCGTCATGATGGACGCCTCGCGTAACAAAGAGGTCTGCGCCATCGTCCGCCTGCGCAAGAAGACCGACATCCACCGCGCGAACCTGACGGACGATTTCCAGACCATCCGCTCCATGCTCGAGCAGAAAGAGTCGGCGGAGTTCCTCCGCGAGTGGATACTCAAGAAACAGCAGTCCACTTTCGTTCAAATCGACCCCCAATGGCAAGGCTGCGACTTCCAATACCCCGGGTGGATACACCCTGAGTAATTATGAATTACGAATTAAGAATTAAGAATTGCTGCGCAGAACTATAGCCGCTATAACTGCTATAACTGCTATAACTGCTATAACTGCTATAACTGCTATAACTGCTATAACTGCTATAACTGCTATAACTGCTATAACTGCTATAGACCCTATTAGCCCAATAAGCCCAATTAGCCCAATAAGCCCAATAACCAAGAAATAACAACCACACAATGCATAAACTAAATCTAACACTCCGCTCTGTATTCCCCTCCTTTGGAGGGGTGAGGGGAGGTCTCACCCCTCTCTGCAGTCCCCTCCTCTGGAGGGGTCGGGGAGGTCTCACTATCCTATTGCTCTTTGTCTCCCTACTGGCGAACGCCCAGACCCTGCCGCAGGGGCTGGGAATACAGATTGGATTTGCAGAGCCTATCCTGCGGCTCAATGGTGCAAACTCGTCTATCAAAGCCGACAGCCTCGTCAACAAGACCAAACTCAACGGCTTCAAGGTCGGCGTAGTCTATGACGCCTCGTTCATCAAGGGCTTCGGCGCATCCATAGGCGTGAACTACACTTTCGGCGCGTCGAAGACGGCATGGCAGCAGAAGAACTCCTTCTCGCAGTTCCCGCAGATACGCACCTACACTTGGTACCACCAGTTGGAACTTGCCGTCGATTGGCAGTATAAGTTCGAGATAGCCAAAGAGACCTACCTCATCCTCTACTCGGGTCCCTCCGTCCAGTGCGCCGTTGCTATGCAAGACCGCACCGACACCAAGAAACTCGGCGGGGACATCACCAAAGGCGATAAGGTAAGCCGCTTCAGCACCGATGCGGACGCGGACGGACACACCAATACCCTCCGCCGCCTGAACCTCACTTGGGGCGTGGGCGCAGGCTTCCAGTACCAACGCTACTTCCTCCGCGGCGGCTACGACTTTGGACTGCTGAACCCCTATAAGGACACCAACTTCAATCAGATGGGCTACGACCTCGACCGCCACACCCGCGGCCGCCTCGACCAATGGAACATCCGACTGGGAGTGTACCTCTGGCAGAATTAAGAATTAAGAATTAAGAATTAAGAATTAGCGTGGGAATTGACCTGAGTCAATTAAGAATTAGGAATTAGGAATTAGGAATTGACCTTGGCACTATAGCCGCTATAGATGCTATAGCCGCTATAGACCCCATTGGACTAATAGGACTAATTAGACCAATTGGACTCATAAACGGTCTAACCTCTAACAGCGCAGCGGTCTAATTTCCAACAGCGCAGCGGTCTAACTTCTAACAGCGCAGCGGTCTAACTTCTAACAGTGAAACGGTCTAACCTAGTACATAGTATTGCCCTCTTGCTCCTGCTGCTCATAGGCTGCGGCGCACAAGCCCAGACCATGGTCTATCTGGAGCATTCGGAGACGCTCTCGTTCGACGAGGGGTTGGCACCCGATGCGCAGATACTGCGCGGGAATGTCATCTTCCGCCACGACAGCGCATGGATGTACTGCGACTCCGCGTACTTCTACGAGCGCACCAACTCCGTCGATGCCTACGGACGCGTCCGTTTCTGTCAGGGCGACACCCTCCGCGGCTACGGCAACCGCCTCTACTACAACGGCAACACCCGTCTGGCACGCCTGCGAGGGGATGTGCGGCTCGTCCACGGCGTGGAGAACCCTACGGTGCTGACCACAGACAGCCTCAACTACGACCGTATCCGGGATGTGGCGTATTACTTCTCCGGCGGCACGATAGCAGACAGCCTCAACACCCTCTCTTCGGTCAGCGGGCAGTACTACCCCCGCACCAAACAGGCGGTCTTCAGCCGCCAAGTCGTCCTGCGTAACCCCAAGAACACCACCGACTCGCTCACACCCGCCCGCTTCGTGCTGCGCTCCGACACCCTGCTCTACAACACCGACACCCATATAGCAGACATCGTCAGCCCCACTACTATCGTCTATGAGGGCGAGACTACCATTCGCACCCGCCTCGGGCAGTACAACACCGAGACCGAACGCTCCACCCTGCTGCTCCGCTCCGTGGTCGAACAGGCGGACGGCAAGCAGATGACGGGCGACACGATCTACTACGACAAGCGCATCGGCTACGGGCGCATTCGGGGACACATGGTCATGCGCGACACCGCCAACCACGCCACCCTGCTCGGCAACCGCGGGGAGATGTTCGGCGACGGGCAGTACGGCTACGCCACCGACAGCGCACAGATGCAAGATTGGTCGGACACCACGATGATAGCCTACATGCACGCCGACACGCTCTTCACCGAGGAAGTGCCATACACCGCACTCCGCCTCGCGGGCGAGGACACGCTCCGCATAGACACCTCCTACCGCCGTATGCGGGCGTTCCACCATGTGCGCCTCTTCCGCCAAGACATGCAGGCGGTCTGCGACTCGGCGGACTACATCGGACGCGACTCCGTCATGACACTCTACACCCACCCCGTCTGCTGGAGCGACAGCAATCAGATATCCGCCGACACTATCCGCATCTATATGCGCGACGGCAAGGTCGATTACGCCCACGGCATCGGCAACGCCCTGACGGTGAAACGAGAGACGACTACTTTCTTCGACCAGATGGCGGGCAAGGAGATGAAAGCCTATATACGCGACGGCGAACTATACGAGGTGGAGGTGAACGGCAACGCACAGACTGTCTTCTACCCGCAGGACGACGACAGCACTTATATCGGCATGAACACCACCGAGTCGAGTTATGTATGGGTCTATTTCGAAGAGAGGAAGATACACCATATCCTTTTCACCACCGAGACCAACGGCACCCTCTACCCCCTCGACCAAATACCCGAAGGCAAAGACCGCCTCCCCAACTTCTTCTGGGAAGAAACCACCCGCCCCGGGACACCGGAGGAAATCTTTACTAATTAGGAATGAAGAATTAAGAATTAAGAATTGCCGCGCAGGACTATAGCCGCGAAGAACTATAGATGCTATAGTCGCTATAGCCCCTATTGGACTAATAGGACTAATTAGACCAATAAGACCAATAAGACCAATTGGACAAATTAGACCAATAAACATCTAACCACTAACAGTAAATCAGTCTTTCAGCGAACGCAGTGAGCGGTCTAACAGCCGCAGGCGGTCTAACAGCGAAGCGGTCTAACAGTCCGCAGGACGGTCTGACAGCGAACGAAGTGAGCAGTCACAATGATTCCCCACGAAACCATAGAACGAGTGATGAACGCCGCCCAAATAGAGGAGGTGGTGAGCGACTATGTCGTCCTCCGCAAGCGGGGAGCGAACCTCATCGGGCTGTGTCCTTTCCACAACGAGAAGACCGGCTCTTTCACCGTCAGCCCCGCGAAAGGTATCTACAAGTGCTTCGGCTGTGGCGTGGCGGGCAACGCCGTGGGATTCATCATGGCAATAGAGAACTGCTCCTATGTAGAGGCTATTCGCCATCTCGCCCGTAAGTACCACATCGAGATAGAAGAGCGTGCGCTCACCGCCGAGGAGCAGCAGCGGCACGACGACCGCGAGTCGATGTTCGTCCTCAACGAGTACTGCGCCAAGTGGTATCAAGACCAACTCTGGAACACCCAAGAGGGGCAGGCGGTCGGGCTATCCTACCTCCGTGAGCGGGGGCTGACCGACGAGACCATACGCCGCTTCCAAATCGGCTTCTCCCCACGCGGCAGTGCGCTACCCGCTGCACTGAAGAAAGAGGGCTTTGTGGAGAAATACATAGTCTGCGACCCCGAGACGGGCATCGGCACGGGCGTATGCTGCCGTGCCACCGACGGACGCCTCTTCGACCGCTTCTCCGACCGTGTCATCTTCCCCTGCCATACCTACTCGGGCAAGACCGTCTCTTTCGCCGGGCGTATCCTCCGCCCCAAAGAGAATGTGGGCAAGTATGTCAACTCCCCCGAGTCCGTCATCTTCAAGAAGAAGAACGAACTCTTCGGACTCTACCAGGCGAAAGAGGAGATACGCCGCCGCAGTGTCTGCTACCTCGTCGAGGGGCAGATGGATGTCATCTCACTCCACCAGGCGGGCATACGCAATGTCGTTGCGAGCGGCGGCACTTCGCTCACGCAGGGGCAAGTGGCACTCATCGGGCGGAGTATGACCACCAAGAACATCGTCGTCCTCTACGACGGCGACAATGCGGGTATCAAAGCGGCAATCAAAGGTCTCGATATGTTCCTCCGCGAGGGCTTCAACGCCAAAGTGGTGCTGCTCCCCGAGGGCGAAGACCCCGACTCCTACGCCCGCAGCCACAACGCCTCCGAGGTGCTGGAGTACATCGAGAGCCACCAGACGGACTTCATCCGCTTCAAGATCGCCCTCCTCCAACGCGAGGCGCAGGACGACGAACAGGCACAGGCGGCACTGATACACAATGTGGTCAGTTCCATTGCCTGCATACCCGACCGTATCACCCGACAGGTCTATGTCCGCTCTGCCGCCCAACGACTGGGCGACACGGAGCAGAACATCGCCGAACTCGTGGAGGCGGCACGCCGCGGGCAACAACCTCCGCAGACGACTGCGCCTGCCGCTGCCGCCACGCCCAAGACTGCGCAGACCGACATCCAACGCCAGGCACAGCGCAACCCCGTGGCGAAGAGCCGCCTGGAGACTAACTACGAGAACCTGCTGCGCCTCATCATCCGCTCCGGCGAACGCCCGCTCTATCAGGGGGCGGACGGCAGCGTATGGACGGTGGCGGACTATATACTCGCCCAACTGGAGCAGGACCAAGCCCTCCCCGCCGACCCGCTTTACAAGCGTATAATAGACCTCTACCGCGCCCACTGCCACGACACGGGCTTCACGGCGGAGAACTACTTCAAGTCCCTGCCCATCGAGACCGACGACGACAAGGCGGTGAGCCGCTTCGTCTTCGACATGCTCACCGACCGTTACCTGCTCAGCCAGCCCGCCGACGAGGAGGGGCAACAGCCCGCGGAGGACGAGGCGGAGCAACTGACGGCACTCGTGCCGCAGTTCCTGCTCGAACTCAAACTCACCATTGCCGAACAGCGTATCGAGGAGGTCAGCCGACAGATCAAAGAGAAAAGCGAGACGGGCGACCTGGAGAGCCTCCGCCCCCTCATGACCCTCGGCAAACAACTCCAAGCCTACCGCAACGAAGTCAGCAAACAACTGGGCAGGATGGTGTAAAACCTCCCCAACCCCTCCGGAGGAGGGGCTGTAAGAAAGAGAACCTAATAAACACTTACCATACTCCGCCCCCTCATTTGAAGTAGGGAATTACGGTATCGAAACAGAAAATAACTAACTCATAACCTAACTCCTCTTGACCCGATATGCCTCCCCCTCCTCTGGAGGGGCAGGGGAGGTCGGAGGTCTTCTAACCACCCATGCTCTTCTCCCAAATAGTCTATGGCCCCATCCACTCGAGGCGGCTCGGGGTCTCGCTCGGTATGGAACTCATGCCTATTGAGCAGAAACTCTGCACTTTCGACTGCGTCTATTGCGAGTGCGGGTTCAACACCCCTGTCTTGCACCCCGTACTCCCCACCCGTGAGGAGGTACGCACTGCTCTCGAAGACAAACTGCGTGCGCTCCAAGAGGAGGGGACGCAGATAGATGTCATCACTTTCAGCGGCAACGGCGAACCGACGCTCCACCCCGACTTCCTGTCTATTATCCGCGACACCTGCGCCCTGCGCGACCAATACGCCCCCGCGGCGAAAGTGTCCGTCCTGTCTAACTCCACCCAACTCGGGCGGGCGGATGTGGTGGAGGCACTGCGCATGGCGGATAAGCGAATACTGAAACTCGACTCCGCCATCGACAGCACCATGCGCCTCATTGACCAACCCGTGAACGCAGCCCTCACCGTGAGCCGCATAGAGGAAATGCTCGGCGTCTTCGGCGGCGACTTCACACTGCAGACCTGTTTCCTGCGCGGGACGCATAACGGGGAGCGCATCGACAACACCACCGCCGAGGAACTCCAAGCGTGGTACGAGGCAGTGGACAGGCTCCGCCCGCAGGAGATAATGATCTATGTCATCGACCGCGCCACCCCCGTCAAGACCCTCGAGAAAATCTCCCCCGATGAGATGACCGCCATCGCCCGCCCCCTCCAAGAGAAAGGGTATAAGGTCATTGTCTGCGCCTGAGGGGAATTAAGAATGATGAATTAAGAATTAAGAATTAAATGCTCCGCAGAGAACTATAGCCGCTATAAATGCTATAGTTGTTATAGAACCTATTAGCCCAATTGGACTAATTAGCCCAATAAGCGGTCTAACCTCTAACAGCCGCAGCGGTCTAACTTCTAACAGTGAAACGGTCTAACCTCCAATGACAGTCCTAGTCGCCCCTCTCAACTGGGGACTGGGGCATGCAGCCCGCTGTATCCCCCTCGTCCGACGACACCTCGCCCAAGGCGACGAGGTGCTGCTTGCCGGCTGTGGGGAGTCCCTGGCACTGCTCCGCCGCCATTTCCCCGACCTGCGGTGGATAGCACTGCCGCCGCTCGAACTCACTTACTCACGGGGGAGCAGTCAGGTATTCGCCATGCTGCGCAACCTGCCGAAGATAGTCCGCCAGAGTATAGGGGCGCACCGAGTACTGCGCCGCCTGCTCCGCCAAGAGCAGATAGACCTCGTTATCTCCGACAACCTCTTCGGCTTCCGGAGCAACCAAGTGCGCTCGGTCTATATCACGCACCAACTGCGTATCCTCCTCCCCCGCCCGTGGCAGTGGCTCGAGCCGGCGGCGGCATGGGCGCACCGATGGGTGTGGCGGCACTACGACGAGGTGTGGATTCCCGACTACGAAGACCCCGCACGGGCATTGAGCGGGCGTATGAGCCACGGCGTTAAGCCCGACCCGCGTCTGCACTATATCGACCCCATTTCCCGCTTCGAGGGCTGCCAAGGTATGGCAATAGAGAGCGACTATGCGGGCTACGACACCGTGGCGGTATTGAGCGGCTTGGAGCCGCAACGCACTCTCTTCGAGCAGGCAATCATGCAGCGGTATGCGGGGAGCGACAAGACACTGTTGCTCGTGGAGGGGAAGATAAGCAGCCCGCAGACCCGCCTCCGACACGGGAACATCACCCGTGTGGCGCACCTCGGCGATACCGACCTCGCCGCCGCACTCCTCACAGCCCGCCACATCATCAGCCGCTCGGGCTACTCCAGCGTCATGGACATGGCGGCACTCGGCGTCCTCGACCGCGTGGAGTGGCACGCCACCCCCGGTCAACCCGAACAGGAATACCTGGAAGAAAGACTAGACCAGACCAACTCCGACTAGCCCCCGACCTCCCCAACTAGACCCTACCCCCTGCCCCCTCCCCTTCGGAGGGGAGGGGCTAACAAAACTAGATACAACTAGATAACCTAGATGAACTAGATACAACTAGAATATCTAGACAATCTAGAATGTCTAGAATATCTACCCGCCTCGAACATCCGGCAGCCTGGGGGCGTGGGTTGTGGACTAAGGAGTTCTAACGAAGCCCACTGGGCTTCGCTCGCTGCGGACACTCAGTGTGCTGCGCACACCTGTCCTCCGCTTCACCCCACCCGCGGCGGTTTGGAACAAACCGTTTGACCATACTGTGGAGCAGTCCACCACGCAGATTCCCCCACAGTGGAGTCCTCTGAGCCTTGCGGCTCACCGCGGGTGGGGACACCCACGCCCCCGGGCAGCGGTAAACGCACAGTCCAACAACAGTGAATCAGTCTTTCAGCGAACGCAGTGAGCGGTCTTTCAGTCCCGCAGGGACGGTCTATTAGCGCAGCGGTCTAACAGCCGTAAGGCGGTCTAACAGCGTAGCGGTCTAACAGCCGTAAGGCGGTCTAACTTCCAACAGCCGTAAGGCGGTCTCCCCACCACCAAAATTCTTCAACTCGTAAGCGTAGGATTATCAGCGGATAAGCCTGCGCTTTTCGTAATTCGTACACTGTAAGACGGTAAAAAGCCGAATCCAACGGGAAAAAGCACTACCTTTGTGCCACAAACAAAGGGAAACTATGGAACAAGAACAACCCAAGAAAGCACCCGCCACCCGCTTGAGTGTACTATACAACTATGTTGAGAAGACCTACCTTACCGCCGTCCCCGAAGACGCCGCCTACGAGCCGACCGAACGCCTGC
>CAVFIY010000057.1:0-9623 GCA_963622435.1 Bacteroides uniformis
GCGTATAGGAAAAAGACCGTATAAACAGAACTTGGCGGGAAAACAATGCAACGGTAATCACAAGCAGATTACCGGTATACTTATTATTTGCTTGGCTTATTATATAAAATAGCCACCCTATACGATTTTTGAGGGTGGCTATATTCTTTGGTCGTGCGATTAGTTTGTGGCGATTACATAGTTGTTGTAGACACCGCCACGGTTGACGATTTTGATACGGAACAGACCCGTCCAACGAGGGCAGAAACGAACATAGCAATCGTCGGTATAGTCGGTATCACTGGCAATGAGGTTGCCGTTCTGGTCATAGACATAGAGGTCCAAATCGGTATCTCCATCACCGGAAACCACTATCTCGGCAATCTCATTTGCCCAAAACTTAGCATCGTAGTAAGTATAACTGCGCGCATTGACCGAACCATACGCATGCTTAGGTCCTCCTACGGCACCACGAGCACCTTCTGCCACTGCGGCTAACTTTTTCTCCACTTTCTCTGCCATAGCAAGCAAGGTGGCGTCATCACCGGCATACTCTTTGGCGGTAGCAAGCAATGCTTGGGGACAAAGGGATTTCTCTTTCCCTTTTGCCACTTCGTCTGCATTCTTTTCGCCTTGCTCCACTTCGGCATCTAATGCCTGCGTCGGAACACCTGCAAGGATGTTTGCCGCCTCGATGAGAGCAGAAGCAGACTCTACCTCGTAGCCATACTTTGCCAAATCGTTCGCGGTACGGATGGCACTGATTTCTTGAGAAGCAGTCTTGGGCAATTCCTCCTTCTCTTCGCTTACTTTTGCAGTCTTGCTGCAAGATACCATCGCTGCACAAAGTGCAACGGCAAGAAACATAGATTTCTTCATAACTGAAAATGTGTTAGTTAATTGATTTGTTTATAATATGCTTTGCGTTTTACCAACTGCAGATGTTTCCACCACCGGGGTCTGAGTGAATGGTATGACATTGGAAATAGTAGTACGAATTGAACGCTGCACCTCTTGGCTGGGAGCAGTGCTTAGCTTGCCTTTCTGCAGACTGAGAGCGTAGGTCAATGAACCATTTCCTTGGTATTCGTAATTCGATTGATAGGATTTGCAAGCGGAAATAAATATCCAATCAATCTCCGCACCGCCCTCACCGGAAAATGGTTTGGTCTGCACCGGAAGAACAAACGCATCGGATGTACCTCGCACGACAAGCCCTGTTCCGTCCTCATCTCCACGCGAGGCATCTCCACTATGGCAGGCATCTGCCACTACGGTTAGTTTCCCCTTGGTGCCAATACGGGTGCGCAGTTGGTGCAGCCATGCGTTGAGTTGGTCGTCGATGATATGATTCTCCCCTTCGTACACGCCCTTCGCATATTTGAATTGCGCATCGTACGGCACCCACGCCTCGTCCAAGCCGTCCTCTTCATCGCCATGAATGTCGGTTATTTGTTGTCCGTGTCCCGAGAAATGAATACAGATGACATCTCCCTCTTGGGCTTTGCCGATAAGGTTACTCATCTCTTGGCGAATGGCTGCAGCGGTGGCTTGCTCGTTTTTCAGTTCTACGATATTGGTTCGTAGAAAACCATTGGACAGGAGCATATCCTCCACAACAGGAATGTCCTTGTCCCCATTGATTTGCCGCCAACCGCTTTCGGCGGGATAAGCCCCAATACCTATTACTAATGCGCGTTTTGTTGCATTCAGAGTAGTGGTCAATATCAATACTCCCAATATACCTAACAGCCGTTTCATATTGTGTGTTATAGTTCGTTTAATATCGCTTGTGCCTGCTCGGCATAATGCCCACCGTTAGTTGCTATTTGTTTCAACAAGCGTTTCGCACGGAAGATATGCCGTTGGTGCATTTCGCACATCGTATATAGCCATTGGGCTTGCTCGAACACTTCGTCACATTCTTCCGTGTCAAGTCCTTCTTGCGAGAGTGTTGTTTTTTCCAGAAGGGACAAGGCGATAGGAGAGGCTTCGCTCCAACGCTCTTGCGAAACAAGCCCATAAACCTGATCCAAACGAGTTTGAGGCGAGTCGGCAGACCCACCTCGAGAGGCGGACAGTTCGATACTTTGCGCATAATTTGTACTCAGGCGAACCATTGTTTGCGCTACCGGTACCAACACGAACGCAATGCACAAAACGGCAACCATTGACAAAGTCCCCATTGACCATCCGGACAGACGGATAATGCGCTGCTTCTTCGCTCGAGAGGCACGCATAAGTTTTTCTTGTTCTTGCAACTGCTCGCGCAGACCACGCTCACGGATAGCCCGAATAATTTCTTTCTGCAATTCCATTTCATTAGACATTGTATCACTATTAGATGAAGCGGAATCGGCAGAAAGTAACCTTTCAAACTCTTTTCTTTCCTCCGAAGACATCTGATTGGAAAGATAGGCATCTATCTTATCGGTTCTATCTAAGGTATTCATGGCTTTGGCAACTTGTTTTGAGTTTGTTCATGCATTTGTTTTTCTGCGTCTTGGCACTGTTCGCATTGGCATAGTTCAACTCCTGTGCGATTTTCTCCCAAGAGAGGTTATCCCAATAGAACTTCAGCAGCAAGGGCGCGCAAGGTTGCCCCATTTGATTCACCATTTTACGCACTCGTTCGTCACGCTCATTCTGCTCAAAGGCAGATAGTCCGCCCTGTAACAACTCGTTTGCATACCCGGATTTGGTATGACTATTCTGCTTATACAAGTCCGTTCGGCGTTCCCATTCAGCCACACATTCCTCGTGTGTGTGCGAGGACGCAAAAAGACGCATCGGCTCTTCCACCTCTGCCAACCAAACAAAATAGGGGTCTTCTTCTATGGGTGAGTTTCCTATTGGAGCGTCCGCAGAAGTGAGTTTTATCTCTCTGTGCTTGCGAATGGTTTCCAAAGCAACCCTCTCGGCAATACCATACAGGTAGCCTGCCAAAGTGGTTGTCAGATTGTCTGCGGTCAGTTTGCCGTCTTGGACATTTTGCCAAAGGCGAATGACAGAGTCTTGGAATATGTCCGCCAAGAGGTCTTCATCCGCAATGCCGTATTTGCGACGGATGTTCTTGCGAAGGTCGGTGCTATACTTCGCATAGAATGAATTGATGCTTTTCTGGTCGTTATTGCGAAAGGCAGATATGTAATCGTTGTCGGTCATGGCAGGATAGTGCTGCGAGATAATTAGGGAGTGTAATGTTTTTAGTTCTCGTTAGATGTTCGGCGTCTTGGGGGATAGAATGCCGGCGAGAAATCGGCTGGTAACATCACACGCTGCAAAGGTATGATTTTTTAAGGAGATGGGCAAGAGAGGGAGGGATTTTTTGCTGCTGGGATATTTTTTTTAGGGGAGGGGCTGGATGTGCTGGATGGCTGGATTGCTTGGGCATAGTGGGCAAATGAGCCTTGCGGCTCATGCGGGCGGGATACTATCCCGCGCTAAGAAACCGCTATCGGGGCAGGGAGGGCGGAAGGGGCTTTACTAATTAGGAATTAGGGATTAGGAGTTAGGATTTTTTTTGGGGGGGCTGTGTCTATTCTGATTGGTCGGATTGGGGGGATTGGGGAGTTTGTTGGGATTGCTCGAGTTGTTGGGCTTGTTGGGATTGCTTGAGTTGGGTGTGGAGGGTGTGGAAAATATAGCCGTAGAGAGACTTGATAACGGAGGGGCGGCGGGAGTTATAGACCGGGATACAGTTTGAACTCTCCGGGCGCTTCGAGGGCGGGTTGTACTTCTTGGTATACGCCGCAAACTCCTTCTCCCAATAGGCACGGCGTGCCGGGTCTGACATCTCGGCATGCACCTGCTTCGACACCTCGCCAAACGATGACGAGTTCGTCTTCTGCTGCTCCGTGCGGGGACCCTCATAAGGGCGCTTCACCGCATACGCGTGCGTACGGCCGTAACGAGTACGCATATACACCTTGTCTCTGTCTGAAAAACGACCACTCATCGATGCAATGGGGTCGGAAAAATCTATTCGTGCCATTTTCTTTTAATTAGGAATTAGGAATTATGAATTAGGAATTATATGCTTCGGGTTGGAAGTAGGAGTACTCTTCTAATTAGGAATTTCTTCTAATTATGAATTAAGAATTATGAATTATATGCTTCGGTTGTTAATTGTTTGTACGGTTTTGGGATGGGTGTCCTATACGCTGCCTATACTCTACCTATACTCCGATGCGCTAAATACTTCGGCTATGCTTCGGTTATGCTTCGGTAATGCTTCGGTAATACTTCATGTTTGACTCGACAAAGGTACGACATTTTCGGCACTCACACAAGAGAAGGGTGCGTTTTATATTCGAAAAAGTATTGGTAAAAATAGTTAAGCGTGCGGGCGGGGGTGGTGGAGAGGGTGGGGTTCATCGCAGGATAGTTGGGGAATGGTGGGGGTGAAGTATGGGCCGAGTGGGGGAAGAGGAAGGACAGAGTTGGGGGAGAGTCGGGTGGAAATTGGGATTGAGTTTTGGGGAAGGTGGGGGAGAGTGGGGGCGGAGTTTTGAGAGAGTTTGGAAAAGTGGTGGGGCGGGGTTGCAGGGTCCAAAAAAAAAGCGTACCTTTGTGCGCTGTTTGGGTGAAAGGCCAAGCGGGGGAGGAACGCCAAGCGAAAGCAGGACTGTCTCCTATGCCACTGCGTGGCAAGAGAAATGAACGAAATAAAGGAAGAGGATTCAATGGGTTCCTTTCTTTCTCGTGAGCGAGGCGAGTGGGAGATGGTTGTCTCCTATGCCGCAAGCGGCAAGAAAAAGGGAAGAAAATTGACAAAAGCGGCTTCGTTTTTCTCTATTTTTCGTGAGCGGAGCGAGTGGGGAATATAACACATCGAAATAGAACGGCGTTAGACGCATAAACAGCGGGAATAAGACACCAAGATAGGCGAGGATAGACGCATGGAAAGCGGAGACTATACATCACTCATGGCGAGGAGAATACGGCGTATTCTCCTTGTATGCAACAACTACGACAGTTTCGCGCTCGAAGAAGACGGACACATCGATGTGCAAATCGCCGAAGAATACGCCGAACTCAATCTGAGTAACCCGCCCGCCATTATCCGTGCCGTGACAACCGATGATGCGCTCCGACGGGTGGAAGCCGGCGAACAATACGACCTCGTGATTACCGTATATAACGTTGGCATCGAGGGCGTGTTCGACTTCGCACACCGCATGAAACAACTTGCGCCCGAGACACCCATCGTCCTGCTCTCCTCCTTCTCAAAGGAAGTGTTTAGCCATATTCAGCCGCAAAGTCTATATAATGCTGCAAAGGTGGAGAATGGTACACAGGAGGCGGGGAGTGCTGTTCAAGAACAGGGGCAGCCCGACATAGACTATTTCTTCTGCTGGAACAACTCCGCAGACTTGATTATCGCTATCATTAAATTGCTCGAAGACCGTATGAATGCCGAACACGACATTCTTGAAGAAGGGGTTCGAGCAATTATTTTGGTGGAGGACTCCGTACGCTATTACTCCACCTATCTGCCCCTGCTCTACAAACTGATTCTACAACAGAACAGCATAGCCATTCGCGATGCCCTCAACGAGAAACAGCAGTTGCGGCGCAAGCGTGCCCGCCCGAAAGTGCTGATGGCCACCTGCTACGACGATGCGCTGGCGCTTTACAGCCGCTATCGGGATAACATCATCGGCGTGATTTCCGATATCGGATTCGTGGTACACCGAGGCGACCCGTCGGAAAAAGAAAAGTTGGATGCGGGGGTTGACCTCTGCCGGCTCATACGCAAGGACAATCCCACTATGCCGTTCCTGCTGCAGTCGTCGCAAGAGTCGATGCGCACCATCGCCAAGCAGCTGCGGGTGGGGTTCATTGTGAAAAAGTCGAAGACACTGACCCAAGAGCTGAGTGAATACATCGGGCGCGAGTTCGGCTTCGGCGACTTTGTGGCCATAGACCCGCAGACCGGCGAGGAGATAGCACGCGCCAACGACCTCGAAGGCTTTGAACATATCATTTCGACCATATCGGCACAGGCGTTCCGTCGGCTGTCGGACAACAACTACCTAAGTAAGTGGCTGTTCGCCCGCGGGTTGTTCGAGGTCGGGAAACGGGTCAGTCCGCTGAAAATCAAAGACGACGGCGACATAGAGAACATACGCGCCATCAACATAAAAACGATTCACGACTACCGCATTAACCAAGCGCTCGGCGTGGTGGCGAAGTATCATCCCGACACCTACAACGACACGATCTGGTTTGCCCGATACGGCAAAGGGGCGCTGGGCGGAAAAGGTCGGGGACTGGCTTTCTTGAACCATATTCTGCAGAAATACGACCTCTACAACAAGTGGGAGAATGTGCGGGTGCTGGTGCCGCGAACAATGGTGATAACGACCGATTCGTTTGACACTTTTATCCACGACAACGGGCTGCAATATGTGATAAACTCGGACATCTCCGACGAGGAGATACTGTCGGAGTTTGTTGCCTCGACGCTGCCACAAGACCTGACGGAGGCGCTGCGACGGTTTATCCGTGTGACGCACCGACCGCTGGCCGTGCGCTCGTCGAGCAAGTTGGAAGACTCGTATTATCAGCCGTTTGCGGGGGTGTATTCGACCTATATGATACCGCACACGGAGAACGAAGACCAACAACTGCGGCTGCTGAGCAAGGCGGTGAAGTCGGTCTATGCCTCGGTGTATTTTGCCGCCTCGCGCGGGTACATCACCTCGACGGCGAATGTGCTGTCGGAGGAGAAAATGGCCATTGTGGTGCAAGAGGTGTGCGGCGAACAGGAGGGAAACTACTACTTCCCGACGCTGAGCGGCGTGGCACGGAGCATCAACTTCTACCCCGTGGGGTACGAGAAGCCCGAAGACGGCATTGTGAAACTCGCCTACGGATTAGGCAAGATGGTGGTGGACGGAGGGCAGGTGCTGCGCTTCTCGCCACGCTATCCGAAACATATCATTCAGACTTCGACGCCCGAACTGGCCATGCGGGAGACGCAACAGACCATGCTGGCACTCGACTTGGCGCCCGAACGATTCAAGACCTCGATAGATGATGCGGTGAACCTCTGCCGGCTGTCGGTGAGCGATTGCAAGGGGTTTGCCTCGCTGCGCAAAGTGGCCTCGACATACGACTTCGAGAACCAACGCATGGTGGATTCGTGCTTCGGGCAAGGCATGCGGTGCGTGACGTTTGCGCCGATATTGAAGTACAACACGTTCCCGCTTGCAGACATACTGACGACGCTGCTGCACATCGCCGAAGAGGAGATAAAATGCCCCGTAGAGATAGAATTTGCCGCCAACCTGCTGCACGAGCCTGCGCTATTCAACGTGCTGCAGATACGGCCGATTTCGGCTGACGGACTGACCGCTCAAGTGGATTGGGAACACATCGACCAAAGCAACCCGATTGTGCTGTCGGACAGTGCGTTAGGCGTCGGGCGAGTGGAGGGCGTGCGAGATATAATCTACCTGCGTCGAGAGGCGTTTGATGTGCTGCGGACACGCGAAATGGCGGATACACTTCGGCAATGGAACACCCGTATGCGGCAAGAAGGGAAGGGCTATGTGCTGTTGGCGTACGGGCGTATCGGGTCGCAGATACCGACACTGGGGCTGCCCGTGCAATGGAGCGATATCAGCGAGGCGAAAGTGCTTGTGGAATGCAGTCTGCGTGACTTTCAAGTGGACCCGAGCCAAGGGTCGCACTTCTTCCAAAACATGACTTCGTTCAATGTGGGGTATGTGAATGTCAATCCCTTTGCTCGCACGGCGGATGTGCTGAACGATGCGGTGCTCGACGGCATGGAGGCGGTGGAGGAAACGGAGTATGTGCGCCATGTACGGGTGGAACTGCCGCTGGAGATATACATAGACGGGTTCCGAAATCATGCTTTGATTGCAATGAACAGTGGCGTGTCGCCACAGACAATAAGTTCTCTGTGAACAGCTTGTGGAACGGACGGCTATCGCCGTATGGACATAGATTATTCATAAAAAACAAAGAATGGTGTTTTTTGAAACAAATATTACCACGAATTATCCAAATATATTCCAAATATAACTCAAATAATCATATATTCTCAAATATATTCATGATAATATTTGAATAATTTTTCGTGTATTTGGAGGCGGGTGCTCCCGCAGAGCAATAATATATGATTAATTCATGTCAATACGGCGATAGCCGTCCGTTCAAAGACAATTGTTGTGAGTGGCGACACGCCACCGGCAATAGTCGTCCGTTACAGTAACATAAGCGTCAGCGAAAAATACAACTTAAATTACATATATGGTTATAACAGCAATCTCTGCTATCTTAATGCTTATTGCCGGAATAGGTATCTTTCTGGTGGCGTGCCAAATGATGTCGAGCAACCTCGAGTCGGCAAGCAGTGAACACCTGAAAGCCCTGTTCTCGAAAGTGGGTAACAACAAACTGATTGGCGTGGCGATAGGTACGCTCAGTACCGCCGCCATTCAGTCGTCCGGAGCTACCACCGTGATGGTGATCGGCTTTGTGAATGTGGGTATTATGTCGTTGGCACAAGCCGCCACGATTATTTATGGCGCGAACATCGGTACCACCGTGACGGCGCAGATTGTGGCACTCGGTTTGTCATCGGAAGGCGGACTATCGACAACGGCTATATTTGCCGCCTTTGCCGGCGTGGGGGCGTTTATCTCGCTATTCAGCAAGCGGGACTCGTGGAAGACGGTGGGCGGTATATTGACCGGCTTCGGTATGCTCTTTGTCGGACTGAGTATGATGTCGGACTCGATGGGCGTGTTTGCCGAAATGGATGCCGTGAAGGTGTTCCTTGCCTCGATTAGCAACCCGATACTATTAGTGCTAATTGGCGCTATCTTTACCGCCATTATTCAATCGTCGTCGGTGATGACTTCGGTGGCGATAACGATGGTGGTGACGGGGCTTATCTCGCTAAATCAGGGTATATACCTGACGCTCGGCTCGAACATCGGCTCGTGCGTAGTGGCTATCATTGCCGGTATGACAAGCGGCAAAAATGCCAAACGAACGGCGCTCATGCACTTGATATTCAACTGCTTCGGCGTGATTATATTCATGTTGGCAGCCGGTGTGATGTATCTTGTGACGAGCGGTGCATTGGACTTCGGAATACTGTTTGAACGGATGTTCCCGTCGGCTCCGCAGTTGCAGCTGGCGATGTTCCACACGATATTCAACTGCACAACGGTGGTGATTATCTTGCCGCTGACAAATCTGCTGGTGAAGACCGTGTGCTGGATGATACCAGACAAACTGACGGAAGAGGAAGGGCAGGCTGCCAAACCGCACTTCTATTTTGTGGATGAGAAGATGTTGCGTACGCCTATCATTGCGGTGCGTCAGGTGAAATTAGAGATAGAACACATGGCGGCTGTGGCGATGCACAACTACGACTTGGCGGTCTATACCATTTCGACGCTTGACTTCAAGAACAAAGAGGAGTTTGACCGTAACGAGGCGCAACTGAACTACCTGAACAACTACCTGATAAAATATGTGGTGCAACTGAACTCCAAGCCGTTGAACGAGGTGGACCACCGCTTCCTGTCGTCGATGATACGCTGTATCGGCGACCTCGAACGGGTGGGGGACTATGCAACGAACATCATTGAGTACGCTGA
>CAVFIY010000058.1:0-9516 GCA_963622435.1 Bacteroides uniformis
CTCCAAGAGGAGAGTGAGCAGTTGGGCGAGGTGGAGGTCAATGCCAAGCGTCCGCTCGTGGAGCGCCAATTCGATAAGTTGGTGCTTAATGTCAGCAACTCGCCTTTTGCGGCAGGCAGCAACGGCAAGGATATATTGAAGAAAGCTCCCGGCGTGAATATCGACAAAGACGGCAATGTGACGGTCAACGGCAAGTCGGTGGCGGTCTATATTGACGGACGCCCCTCGTACCTGAGCGGCGAGCAACTGAAAGCCATGCTCGAAGGCACGGACGGCAATACGATAGAGAAAATAGAGATTATCTCCAATCCTTCCGCCAAGTACGATGCGGCAGGGGCGGGCGGCATTGTCAATATCAAACTCAAACGCAACATGATGCGCGGGCTGAACGGCTTTTTGAGTGCTGTCTATGGCGGTATGTACTTCAGCGATGTCAAGAAATGGCAGAACACGGATATGTTCTCGTTCAACCTCAACTACCGTACCGAAAAGACCTATACCGCATTCTCTCTCACGCAGTACTATGGCGACCAAGTGATGACGGGCGAGCAGCGCAGTGCGTATACCGATACGCTCACCAACACGCGTACCGAGCGTTACGACCGCTCGGACTACGACAGCCGTTTTCAGTACTATATGGCAAAACTGAGCAACGATTGGTATATCGACAAGAAGAATACGATCGGTTTTATTGTCCAAGTGCCGTTTATGCTCTATAACCAATCTTTCCCCGACGGCTACGGCTACAGCACGGTGGATAGTGTGGAGGTGGAGCGTTCTTCGACGCAGTCCGACCGCAAACTGACCTCGCAGCAATATACGGCGAACCTTAATTTCACCCATATCTTCAACGACTCGCTGGAGCGGGAACTGACGGTGAATCTCGATTACGACCATCAAGGGATGAAAAACAAGATGACCCAAAACACCCGAACGCACTATCAATCATATTTCGACTCTATCGGGTACATACAGAACAGGCATACTCGCTCCAATATCTATTCCGCCAAACTCGATTTCCAGACACGCTTTTGGCAGACGGGCATGATTGAGACGGGGGCAAAGTGGGCATTGGCGACTACAGCCAACTCGATGACTACGGACAGCACCCGCAACGAGGCGGCACTGCCCACCGAACATTCCGACTACAACTATTCGGAGCATATAGCGGCACTGTATATATCTGTCGCCAAGCAGTTCGGCACGAAGGTCAATGCCAAGGTGGGGCTGCGAGGGGAGTTTACCCATTCGGACGGCGATTGGGTGTCGGCGGATACCACAACGGTACGCAACTATTTCAACCTATTCCCGACAGCGTATATCGGCTATACCCCGACCGAGAATTGGTCGATGAGTGCGTCATATACCCGCCGTATTCAACGACCGGACTATGAGAATCTGAACCCATTCCGCCGTTACTACGATGCGCACCATTCCATAGAGGGGAATCCGCAACTGAAGCCGGAGTTCTCCCACAATGTGGAGATGAACCTTGCCTATTCGCAGTATGTCTCGCTGACAGGTTATTTCTCGCACACAACGGATCTGATTAACTCGCGAACAACCGTGTCGCCTGATGGCGACGGGTTTACACGCATAGAGAATTTCGGGACGGCTACCACGCACGGTGTGAGTATGTCGCTTACCGAGTTGCCGCTTGTGCCGAAGTTCGCAACGGGGGAGGACGGCAAACGCACGCTGCACGGGGCGTGGCTTGCCCTTACGCTCAACGCGGACTATCGTTACTATATCCACCGTGCCGCGGACAACTCGTTTGTTGACCGTTGCCACTTCGGCAGTCTGTTCTATGAGTTGAACGCCTATCTGCCCAAGGATTGGACACTTTCTTCCTATGGCAACTACGATTCGCCGGAGACTAACGGGGAGCAACGCTACTCCGCATCGTTTTACTCGGGGGCTTCTGTGCGCAAGCAGTGGCGTGAGAAGGGCGTAACGCTCTCGCTCGTTGTCAACGACTTGTTTCGAACAGGAGGAAAGAGCAAAACCGAGTATCTCGGACTGCCTGCGGGTAGCAGTAGTTCGTCGTCGTTCAATTATCGTATGCAGAATGTGTTGCTCAGCCTCAATTGGGTGTTTGGCAATCAGCAATATACCAAGCAGCGCAAGGTGGGCAACCTCGAAGAATCTTCCCGACTATCAAGAGGTAAATAGGCTGTCAGCCGTTCAGCGCAGGTGGTCTAACTTCTAACAGCGCAAGCGGTCTTTTAGTCCGCAGGACGGTCTAACTTCCAACAGTCCGCAGGACGGTCTAACCTCTAACAGCGTCAGCGGTCTAACCTCTAACAGCGTTAGCGGTCTAACTTCTAGCAGCCATAGGCGGTCTAACTTCCAACAGCGCAAGCGGTCTAACCTCCAAGAACAAACACCCTCTCCGTGGCACGCGTGACAGCGGTGTAGAGCCAACGCAGGTATTCGCGGCGTTCGGTTGGGTTCGCCATACGCTCCTCGTCTTGGGCGATGTTCCCTGCGTCGATATAGACATGTGCCCACTGTCCGCCTTGTGCTTTGTGGCAAGTGACGGCATAGGCGAAGCGCACCTGCAGTGCATTGTAGTAGGGCGAATCGTACACTTTCTTCACGATGTCTTTCTTGCTCTTGAGTTCCGGATAGTCTTCGGCTATGCGGCTGAAGAGGGTGTGCTGCAACCGTTGGTTCTCCTCGGGCGAATCGGTGAAGAGGGTATCCAGCCACAGCACGGCATCCACCTCCCAATCATAGTCAACCAACCGCAGACTCGCATCGACAAAACGGAAGCCGTACATCTCGCGCTCGTGGCGCAGACGCACGACCTCCAACGAATCGCCGTTCGCCAGAAAAGGCAGGTTGTCATAGTCCTGCGTCCAGAAATAGTTGTTCTTGCTGATAAGGAGGCGGTCGCCGGCAGAGAGTTCGTCCTCTTTCCAGAGTATGCGCGCCCGCACCCCTTGGTTGTACAGATTGGTGCGTTTGTTACTGCGGGTGATGATGAGTGTCTCCTCTCGCCCGATGCTGTTGTAACTCTGTTCTATCGCCTCCACCACATCGCTCCCTTGCAGCCGCACCACATCGGCGGCAGCCTGTAACTGCAGGTCGGCAGTGGTGCAACGGAGCGGGTCTTCCAGCAGCCCCCGCAAGCGTGTGGCGTTGTTCAATATGCCCGAATCCAATGCCTGACGCGCCACTTGCGTAAGGCTGAACTCGCTGACATGCAAGCCGTAGCCTGCCATGTGCATCGTGTCGAGGGCGGGGCTTTCCGCTTCGCCCACGGGGGGCAACTGCGCATTGTCCCCCAGCAGGAGCAGACTGCAGCCCTCGCCCGAATAGACATACTGCACCAGGTCGTCCAACAGGTTTCCGCTGCCGAACGAGAGGTTCTCCCGTCGGGCGGAAATCATCGATGCCTCGTCCACGATGAAGAGGGTGTGGCGGTGGCGGTTATCCGAGAGCGAAAACGCCTCTACGCCCAGTTGGCGTTGGCGATAGATGTATTTGTGAATGGTATAAGCAGCCCGCCCCGAGTACTTTGCAATCACCTTGGCTGCCCGTCCCGTGGGGGCAAGCAGGACGCAGGGTTGCTGCAGTTTGCCGAGCGCACGCACCAGCGCACTGACCACGCTCGTCTTTCCCGTGCCGGCGTAGCCGCGTAGGATAAAGGCTTTCTGCAGGTCGGTAGAGACGAGGAACGCCCCCAATTGCACAAACAATGCCTCCTTCTCCTCGTTGGGAGTGAAGGGGAGTTCTGCCTTGATGCGGGATATGATGAAGTCGATCAGCACAGTAAAAACAAAGTGTCCGAAGAGGGGCAGACGCTTGTTGCAGGACGGTTAGCGTATCGGTCTGCCGAGTACATCGTACAGGAGTTTGCCTTGTTGAATATAGAACGAACCGTTGAGAAGTATCTTGTGTGGTCTATCGGTAATACTATTCGCAGGTAAGTCCGTCGTTCCTTGGTACGCCGCCCATGCGTCGGGAATACCGTAGCCGTAGTCGTCATTCGGCTGCAGGTAGCGGTCGGCAGAGCGGATAATACGCTCGCGTATCTGCTGCGCATTCTCGTCGGGTAGGGCAGACCACAGCGACGCCGCCAGTCCGGCGATGAGCGGACATGCGAAACTCGTGCCGTTGCTATCGTCAATGTTGCCGTCTTTGGGATTGATGAGGTAGGTATGCGCCCCCACGGCACAGATGTCGGGTTTGGTGCGTCCGTCGCTCGCAGGTCCTCGTGAAGAGAAACTCGCAATCTCTCCTCGGACATTGACCGCCCCGACGCACAGAATACCATCGGCATCGGCGGGGGCGTCTATGTAGTGCCAGTCAGCGTTGCCGGAGTTCCCCGCCGCCACGCAGACAAGCATCCCTTTCTCTGCCGCAATCGTCGCCGCACGGGAGCAGCGTGTGCTTTTGCCGTCCATCTCTTGGTAGGTGAGATTCCACGCCGAGTTGTCGAAATCAATATAGCCTAGCGAGGCGGAGAAGATATTCACGCCGAGGCTGTCGGCTTTCTCGAGTGCCGCCACCAGGTTGTCCATCTCTTTGGGGCTTTCGGTTTCCGACTCTTCGGAGCGCATCAGGTAGTAGTCGGCACGCGTGGCACTGCCGTAGTAGTCTTTGTTGATGGCGGCAATGGTGCTGAGGCACATCGTACCGTGCGAACCTGTCGCACCGTAGAAATCATCCGCGTCGTCCGTAAAGTCGAAAATCCCCAGGCGGTGCGATGCATCGAAGCAGGATAACTTCTGTGCGTTGGTGAACCCGCCGTCGCACACCGCCAGCAGGATGCCCTGCCCTTCGTAGCCTGCAGCATGCAGCGGCAGCAGATTATAGCGTGCCAACTGCTCTCGGCTCTGCCCGTAAGCAATGCTGTCCGTCAGCACTATCTCTTGGCGTTTCTTGCGGCTGATGGCAGACGCTTGCGTTTGACTCTCGCGCGTCATCTCCACTTCTTGTACGAAAGGCAGTGCCTGCACGCGTGCGGCAGTCTCGTCGCTCATCTCCACCGTCGCCCCGTTCATCCAGCGGGAGCAGTGGTAAATCGTGGCACCGGCGTGGCGCAGACTGTCCAAGTAAGCGGGGGCGACAGCGTAGTCCAGAGAGTCGGTCGCTATCTGCCATTTGGTGCGTTGCTCTACGGCACGCGGGGCAAAGTCAATAGGCTGACTGCCCGACTTGTCTGTGAAAGAAACGAAATATACACTCAATATGAGTGAGAAAAGGGAAGAGAACATAATCGAATAAGGAAATAAGTAGGGTAGGGGATTAGTGTGCCAAGAGTTGTTTTGCCGTCGCCAACGCCTCCGGTGTGGGGTGGCTGCCCGAGAGCATCGAGGCGATTTGCTCCACTCGCTCTTCGGCGGTCAGCAGGCGTATGTGGCTCTCTGTACGGGTCGCCGTATCCGCCTTATAGACAAGATATTGCGTCTGTCCTTTGGCTGCAATCTGCGGCAGGTGCGTAATGGCAATTATCTGCCTCGAGGCTGCCATTTGGCACATAATATCGCCCATTTGCGTGGCAATCTCGCCGCTCACGCCGGTGTCTATCTCGTCGAAGATGATAGTCGGCAGTCCGTTCGTGGCAGCGATGAGGGCTTTTATGCAGAGCATCAGTCGGCTTATCTCGCCCCCCGATGCCACATCGGCAACACGCCGCAGCGACTGATTGAGGTTCGCCGCAAAGAGGAACTGCACATCGTCTTTCCCCGTCTCGTTGTAGTCTTGGGAAGGGGTTATCGACACGGCAACATTGGCGTGCGCCACTCCCAACCGACTCATGTCGGCGATGAGGTGTTCGGCAATGGTCGCCGTTACCGCTTGGCGGCTCTTGGTCAGTGCCACAGCGGCTTTTTCGAGTGCCGTGGCAGCGGCGTCCCGCTCTTTTTTCAAGCGGGCAATGTCCTCGTCGAAAGAGGCGATGCGTTGCATCTGTTCGCCGAGTTGGTCGCGCAGCGCAATCAGTTCCTCCACAGTTTGCACACGGTGTTTCGTGAGTAAGGACTGCAGTAGGTCAAGCCGCTCCTGCACAGTCTGCAGCCGCTCTGGGTCAACCTCCGTGCGGTTGGCAAGGCGTTGCAGTTCGCTTGCAATATCACGCAACTCGATGATGCTGCCGTCCACCCGTTCTGCCAGTTCGGGGGCGGCGGTATCCAACGAGCAGTCGCGCAGCAGGGAGAGTACGGTGCAGTCGCTCTCGCCGTCAATGTTGTTGAACGCACGGAGCAGTGCCTCCTTTATCTCGCCCGCATGCAGCAGGCGGTATTCTTCTTCTTGCAGGCTCTCCAACTCTCCCGCCTCGAGGTTGGCATCGTCCAACTGTTGGTATTGGAACGCCACATAGTCAGCGTCCGATTGGGTCTTGCGTGCCAACTCTTCGAGGTCGTGCAGGGCTTTCTCTGCTGCGAGAAACGCCTGATAATGAGCCGTGTAATCTGTCTTTTCGGCGGCGTTGTTCGCAATGGCATCCACTACGCTTATCTGGAACAAGTCGTCCCCGATGAGCAGACTCTCGTGCTGCGAGTGGATGTCTATCAGTCTGGTAGCCAGGGCTTTGAGTTCCGCTTGCGTCACGACTTCATCGTTCACAAACGAGCGGGAGCGACCCGCACGGTTCAACTCCCGTCGCACAATCGTTTCGCCCTCTGCGGGGGAGGAGAAAACCGCCTCTATGGTACAACGCTCCTCGCCTTCGGTGATGACCCGCGTATCCGCCTTTGCCCCCATCACGAGGTTCAGCGCACCGAGTATGATACTCTTGCCCGCACCTGTCTCACCTGTCAGCACGGAGAACCCGTCCGCCAGGTCTAAATCCAGGTGGGAGATAAGGGCGTAGTTTTGTATATGAAGATGTGAGAGCATATTGTTTCAATGTGCAACCCTATTATATATAAGGAGTGCTAAATTATATATAAGGTGTCTTTGCCCGTAAGGCATTACCATTTTCCCCGCAAAGGTACAACATTTTTCCTACCCGACCAAACTGCCTCCCCTCCTTTGGAGGGGACGGGGGGAGGTCTTAGTAAATTTCCACAATTTGTCGTTTCACGCGTTTGGTCATCGCCGAGGCGGGGAGTGCCGTAACTCCCTCTGTCTCGAGTGTCGTAACGCGTTGAGTAGCACTGACTTCCACGGGGATTTCCATCTTGCGCGTGCCGACTATCATCCCCTCGCTGCGGAGGTTCCTCTCGAGGATATAGAGTGCGCCGTCCCGTCGTTGGTAAATCGTATTGAGGTGTACTTTCGCCCGCATTTTGCGCAGGCGGAACTTCTCTATCCTCGTGCTGTCCATGTTGAAGAGGTTGAGCAGTTGGAGTTGGTCTTCGTCGAGCCGCATGCCGAACGGGATATTCACTTGCCCCTCCCCGTACTCCGAGAACCGCCGCACCGACAGTGTTTCGGAGTCGAGAATATAGTGCCGAGTGACAGTGTATTTCACAATCCCGAGATAGTTGTGTTTCTCTGTGTGGGTCAGCACGGTCTCTCCTTCGCTCTCGTTGCTCACCGTCCAGTGGCGCACATCGTCCACCCATTCCTCGAAGTCGTACCGCACATTCCCCATGCTGAAAAGCGTGTGGTGGACAACCACGCCCGAGTCCACGGCGTTGGCGGCTTTGCGCATATCCTTATCAATGCGTTCCAACCCGTCGCCTGCGAGAATGGTGTCGGCAAGGGCGCGAATGGCAGGTTTGAAAAAGCGTTTGCAGTATTCGCCGACAAATTGCGTCGAGTCTCGCCCCTCTTTTGCCGCCTCGGGCAGGACGACTATAGAGGCGATCATCTGCTCCATGCCCCACGCTTCGCCCTCGGAATCCATGCGCACATCGCTCACTACATGGTAGCGTGCGGGGGTGTCGGCGAAGTCGTGTTCCATCTGCACATAAACGCTGTGGAGCAGCGCCGCCATCTGTTTGCGTTTGTTGCGCTGCTTGGCAGGCTTCGCCGCCACAACGGTCTCCTCGAGTGCAATCGGCTGTTCACGCAGCACCACCACAGCGGTGTCCCCCTGCGCACGAAAGAGTGCGAGGGGCAAACGCTGCTTCTCATAACCGATAAAGGAAATAATCACTTGGTGGTCTTCCGTGAGCGAAGTCTCGATGGTGAACAGACCGTCGTCGTTGGTGGCAGCACCCGCAACGGGGTCGCTCTCGGGATAGACGGTGGCGTAGGCGATGCCTTTTCCTTGACAGTCCACCACGCGTCCGCAGTACTGTTCTGCCACGACACACACAGCGTAGGACAAGAGTAACGCAAAGAAAATGAAGCGTTTAGGCATAGTCTATTCCATTAGTTTCTTGTAACGCACGCGCTTCGGGGTCAGTGCATCTTCGCCGAGGCGCATCTTCTTGTTCGCCTCGTAGTCGGAGTAGTCGCCCTCGAACCAGAACACTTTCGAGTCGCCCTCAAAGGCGAGGATGTGTGTGCAGATACGGTCGAGGAACCAGCGGTCGTGCGAGATAACCACCGCACAGCCGGCGAAGTTCTCCAGTCCTTCTTCCAATGCACGCAGCGTGTTCACATCAATGTCGTTGGTCGGCTCGTCGAGCAGCAGCACATTCGCTTCCGACTTGAGCGTCAGCGCCAGGTGCAGGCGGTTTCGCTCACCGCCCGACAGCACACCGCACTTCTTCTCTTGATCGCTCCCTGTGAAGTTGAAGCGGCTCAAGTAAGCGCGTGCATTCACCTCTCGTCCGCCCACGCGGATATACTCCGTGCCATTGGCAATCGTCTCAAACACAGTCTTTTCGGGGTCGATGTTCGAGTGTACTTGGTCCACATACCCAACCTTCACCGTCTCGCCGACCGAGAAAGTTCCCTTGTCGGGTTTCTCCATGCCCATAATCATACGGAAGAGAGTAGTCTTGCCTGCGCCGTTCGGCCCTATCACGCCCACAATGCCGTTGGGCGGCAGCATAAAGTTTAAGTCCTCAAACAGCACTTTCTCTCCGAAGGCCTTTGCCACGCCCTCGGCGTTGATAACTTTGTTGCCCAAACGGGGGCCGTTGGGGATGAATATCTCGAGTTTTTCCTCACGCTCTTTCTGCTCCTCGTTGAGCATCTTGTCGTAGGCGGCAAGTCGGGCTTTTCCCTTTGCCTGACGGGCTTTCGGTGCCATGTGTACCCATTCCAATTCTCGCTCAAGGGTCTTGCGACGCTTGCTTGCCTGCTTCTCCTCCTGTGCCATGCGGGCGGTCTTCTGCTCCAGCCACGAGGTGTAATTGCCTTTCCAGGGAATCCCCTCCCCACGGTCGAGTTCGAGTATCCACCCTGCTACATGGTCGAGGAAATATCGGTCGTGCGTGATGCAGATAACAGTCCCCGCATACTGTTGCAGGTGCTGCTCGAGCCAGTCGATAGACTCTGCATCGAGGTGGTTGGTTGGCTCGTCAAGTAACAGAATATTAGGCTGTTGGAGCAGCAGACGGCAGAGTGCGACACGGCGGCGTTCGCCTCCCGATAGGTTCTTTACGCTCGCGTTGTCGTCGGGGCAGCGCAGGGCATCCATCGCACGGTCGAGTTTCTGGTCTA
>CAVFIY010000059.1:0-980 GCA_963622435.1 Bacteroides uniformis
GTACGGCTACTATGCGTACCCGCCCGCAGTTGGAGATTTATGCGGACGATGTGAAAGCTACCCACGGGGCTAGTACGGGGCAATTAGATGAGAGTGCGCTGTTCTATATGCAACAGCGCTGTTTGAGTGAGAGAATGGCACGCCAACTGTTGGTGGGGGCCTTTATGAAAGATATAGTGGAGTCTGTCTCGGACACCGCCTTGCGAGAGAAATTAGTGGAGGCGATTGATGGCGTAGTCGAATAGGCTGAGCAGACTGTTTTTAGCAGGAGAGTCGCGGAATACGGAGAGTATTTCAGCGACTTTCTTTTTGTAGTCATACATTTGACGGGTGGCATACTCTACACCCTGATAGCGCATAACAAAGGTTTTTATCTCTTGCTCGGCTTTTTCGGGGCTGATATGCGGGTCTTGGTTGGCTAATGCTTCGGCAATGGTTCGGATATGGTCGGCTTCTTCTTGGGGCGCACGGCGTAGCGAAACAATCAGCGGAAGGGTTACTTTTCCGTCTCGAATATCGTTCATGGTGGGCTTGCCCAACTCCTCGTTGTCGGAGTAGTCGAACACATCATCTTTTATTTGGAAACACAGACCGAACAGGCGGCCGTATTCCCGAAGGGCGGTGCGCTGACGCATGGTGGTGCCCACCGATTCGGCACCTGCTTCTACGCAAGCTTGGAACAGCTTGGCGGTTTTCTGCTCGATGACTCGATAGTACTGCTCTTCGGTAATCCACATCGTATCGTTGGCATGCAGCTGCAGCAGTTCACCCGAAGAGAGCGACTGCCCCAGTTCGGAGACAATTTCCAGAATCTTGGAATTGCGCAATTCGGACACAATAGCGATCACTTTCGATAGCATGTAGTCGCCGGCCAGAATTGCCACTTTGTTGGACCAACGCACTTGGACCGCTTCAGCACCGCGTCGGGTGGGGGAGTTGTCCACTACGTCGTCGTGCAGCAACGAGGCGGTGTGCAAGAG
>CAVFIY010000059.1:990-9449 GCA_963622435.1 Bacteroides uniformis
GTGCAAGAGCTCCAGCGCAACGGCCGTCTTGAGCGTCTTGTCGGTAGGGTCGTTGCATATCTTGGCTGCTAATAGTACCAGCAGGGGGCGAAGCTGTTTGCCGCGTTGTACTGCTACGTAGCTCAACACCGAATTGAGCGTTTGCGCTTCGGTCTGCATAGTCGATTGGTACAATTTTTCATATTCCGGAAACGACTCCTCGACGGGCTTTCGTATTTGCTGAAGGGTATTCACTATTGTTTATGGATTGGTTTGATTGATTTTGGGGGTTGGGCGGCGGAGGTATTCCGCCTGAAACGGAATAAGCACATAGCCGCTTTCTACAAAAACGGCTGCAAAGGTACGCAAAAAGGACGGAATATACAATAAAATAACTATATAGTGTGCTATTTCGTGGGGACGCCATTTGGTTTTCCGACAAAAAAGTAGTACCTTTGTGCGCTTAAAACGAGCGGACCGGCGGATGTGCCGGTAAAATCCGTTTCCGTTCGTTGAGAGAAAAAGTAAATTTTATAATACACACATACAAAACGATTCATGCTGACTAACGCCGAACAACAAGAGATACTCCGCCGACGCACTTTTGCGATTATATCACACCCCGATGCGGGTAAAACCACCCTGACCGAGAAACTGCTGCTCTACGGAGGGGCTATCCACGTGGCGGGTGCGGTGAAATCGAACAAGATACGCAAGACGGCGACCTCCGACTGGATGGAGATTGAGAAACAGCGCGGTATCTCGGTGGCGACCTCGGTCATGGGGTTCGATTACACGACCTCGTCGGCATCCCCCTCTCTGAGGGGGCAGGGGGAGTCGGGGACTGTAACTTACCACATCAATATCCTCGATACGCCGGGACACCAAGACTTTGCGGAGGACACTTTCCGCACGCTGACGGCGGTGGATTCGGTCATCATTGTGATTGATGCCGCCAAGGGGGTGGAGACGCAGACGCGCCGTCTGATGCAGGTTTGCCGTATGCGCAAGACGCCCGTGATGGTGTTTGTCAACAAGATGGACCGTGAGGGCAAAGACCCGTTCGACCTGCTTGACGAGATAGAGTCCGAACTCGGTATTCATGTGCGCCCGTTGTCGTGGCCTATCAATAGCGGGCAACGCTTCAAGGGGGTGTACAACCTCTATCAATCGACCCTCGACCTCTATCAGCCCGACAAAACGCATGTGACGGAGTCGCTTCGGTTTGACGACATCAACGACCCGCAAATAACCGCTCTGGTCGGCGATAAGGATGCGGAGAAACTGCGAGAGGATATCGAGATGATAGCGGGGGTATATAATCCGTTCTCGCAGGAGGACTACCTCGCCGGCGAATTGGCGCCCGTATTCTTCGGCTCGGCACTGAACACTTTCGGCGTGAAGGAGTTGCTTGAGTGCTTTGTGCGCATCGCTCCGTCGCCGCGCCCCGTGCAGGCAGAAGAACGGGAAGTGGAGCCGATGGAGGATAAGTTCACGGGCTTCTGCTTTAAGATTCACGCCAATATGGACCCGAATCACCGCTCGTGCATTGCGTTCTTCAAGATATGCTCGGGTAAGTTCGAGCGCAATGTTTATTACAAGCATGTGCGCAAGAACCAGCAGATGCGCTTCTCTTCGCCCACCTGCTTCATGGCGCAGCGCAAAGAGACGGTGGACGAGGCGTACGCGGGCGACATAGTCGGTCTGCCCGACACGGGGAACTTCAAGATAGGCGACACGCTGACGGCGGGGGAGAATCTGCATTTCAAAGGGCTGCCGTCCTTCTCGCCGGAGATGTTTAAGTACATCGAGAACGCCGACCCGATGAAGCAGAAGCAACTCGACAAGGGTGTCAGCCAGTTGATGGACGAGGGCGTGGCGCAGTTGTTCGTCAGCCAGATGAACGGGCGGAAGATAATCGGTACGGTCGGGCAACTGCAGTTCGAGGTCATTCAATACCGCTTGGAGCATGAGTATCAGGCGAAATGCCGTTGGGAGAGCCTGCAGATGTACAAAGCCTGCTGGATAGAGAGCGACGACGAGGAAGAACTTGCCACCTTCAAGAAGCGCAAGGCACAGTATATGGCGACGGATAAGGACGGGCGCGATGTCTTTATGGCCGACTCGGCGTATGTGCTGCAGATGGCGCAAAACGACTACAAGCACATTCAGTTCCACTTTACGAGCGAGTTTTAATGTTGATATATGAGAAGCACGAGTATTAAATGATGTGCAATACATATAATTCTTAATTCTTAATTCACAATTCATCATTACATGAAACACATCACATGGCGGTTGATACTGCTGAACTTTCTTGAATTCGCCGTTTGGGGCGCGTACTTGACATCGATGGGGACCTACCTCGCGGGACACGGATTGGCTACCCATATCGGATGGTTCTACTCGATACAAGGCGTGGTGAGCCTGTTTATGCCTGCGCTGATGGGCATCGTGGCAGACCGCTGGATTCCCGCACAGAAACTGTTGAGCCTTTGCCACTTGGTGGCGGGGGCGTTTATGATAGGCGCGGGTGTATATGGTATCTGCTTGGGCAACGATATTCAGTTCGGTGCATTGTTTGCGCTCTATACTATCTCGGTGGCGTTCTATATGCCGACGCTTGCACTCAACAACTCGGTGGCGTTCACTGCGCTCGAGAAAGCAGGCAAGAATATCGAAACCGACTTCACGCCGGTGCGTGTCTTCGGCACGGTGGGCTTTATTGCCACCATGTGGGTAGTCGATTTGTGCGGCTTCCAATCCACCAGTCTGCAATTCATTGTCAGCGGCGGATTGAGCCTGCTCTTGGCACTCTATGCGCTTACGATGCCTGCTTGCCCCGTGAAAGGAAAAGTGGCCGCCAAGTCGGTCGTGGAGGCTCTCGGATTGCAGGCGTTCGGACTGTTCAAACAGAAGAAAATGGCTATATTCTTTATATTCTCCATGCTGTTGGGAATGTGCCTGCAAGTGACAAACAGTTATGCCAATCCGTTCATCACGAGTTTCGGAGCAATTGAGCAGTTTGCCGATACATTTGGCGTAAAGCATGCGAATATGCTGATTTCCATCTCGCAAATCTGTGAGGCACTGTGTATATTGGCAATCCCGTTCTTCCTCAAACGCTATGGCATTAAGAATGTGATGCTTATGGCGATGTTCGCTTGGGTACTGCGATTCGGATTGTTCGGGTTGGGCAACCCCGGCTTCCCCGGTGTGCTGCTCTTTGTGCTGAGTTGTATCGTCTATGGCTTTGCGTTCGACTTCTTCAACATCTCGGGCGGTATGTATGTCGATCAAGAAGTCAGTCTGTCGGAGCGTTCGAGTGCGCAAGGTCTCTTTATGATGATGACCAACGGTCTAGGGGCGACGATAGGGACGCTCTCTGCGCAGGCTATCGTGAACCACTTTGTCTATGCCGATGCGGTAGAGGCACAAGGGGCGATGGCGGTATGGCACGGCTGGCAGACAAGTTGGTATATCTTTGCGGGCTTTGCGTTGGTTGTAGCCCTGTCGTTCTGGGCGATATTCCCCAAGACGAAGAAAGTGGAAGCATAATTTGCGTAGAATGAAAATGAAGAGAAATATGAAAAAACAACTGCTATGGCTCTGCGGGGTGCTGCTGACTGCGTCCGCTTACGCCACTGATTATGTGCTTGTTACCAATACGGCACAACTCCAAGCGGGCGACCAAGTTATTATCGCTTGCCCCGAAAAGGGTACGACGGCGGGGAGTTTCGATACCAAGTATTTGACATCGGTATCTTCCTCGTTCTCTGCGGACGAAAGTACGATTAGCGCATTAGGTGCCGGCACAGAAGTATTCACACTCGGCGGCACGGCTGCCGGTTGGACATTGACCACAGCAAGCGGAAAGATTCTGGGGGCTGCAAGTGCAAAGGAAATGGCATTGGGGTCGGGAACAACCACTTGGACGATTTCGATTAACGCCCTTTATCAAGCAACTATTCATAGCACAATAAAGGGTTATGGGCGAATCTTGTACAATGTAACATCCCCTCGTTTTCTGAACTATACATCGAAGTTGTCGGAGAATATGTTATTGCCTGCGCTTTACAAGGTAGTCCCCGAAGAAACCTACACTTTTGAGTATGCAGGCTATGCGGATAAGACTACGCATTGTGGTGTGGCAGCATATACAGAGGGGGCGGAACTCTCCCTCTCCAAAGGCACGCCGACGCAAGAAGGCAAGAAGTTTGCGGGTTGGCTCTATGGAGGCAAAACCTATCAGCCCGGGGATTCTTTTGTAATGCCTGCGGCGGATGTGTCGCTGATGGCACAATGGGGCGAGGCAACGGACTACCAAACGCCTACGGCGCAGGAGCGGGCACACAAGATATTGCGCAACAACGCCCTCTATATCGTAGTGGGCGACCATACCTACGACAGCATGGGACGGCAAGTACAAACCAAATAAGACATACCGATTATGAAAAAACAGATACTAATCGGGCTGCTCTGTGCGGCAACCCTGACGCTCAATGCCATACCTGCCTACCGCGGGTGGCAAACGAAGACACAGCCGGACGGCACTACCCTGCAGGTGCGGCTCAACGGCGATGAGTGCTACCATTTCTACACCAACGCACAAGGCGAGGTCGTTCAAGAAGATGCCGACGGCTATTGGCGAGTGGTCGAGGCGGCTCTTTCTGCTGACACCATTGCGGCACGGCGAGCAAAATCGCCGATGCTGCGCTCCCGCCGTGCGAAAAAGGATGTCGGAGTGATTAATCTTGCCCCGCGCGGGTTGTTTATCCTGGTCAACTTCTCGGATACGAAGTTCAAATCGACGAATACGCGTGTCGTGATGGACTCGATGATGAATGCGGTGAATTACACCTACGGCAATGCGTACGGCTCGGCACGCAAGTATTTCATCGACCAATCGAATGGTGCTTATCAACCGAAGTTCGATGTCGTGGGCCCCGTGACACTCACCAAGAGTTTTGCCTACTATGGAAAGAACAAGGGCGGTGTGGAAGGAGAGGACATGTACCCCGGTGATATGGTTATCGAAGCCTGCAAGTTGGCTGATACACAGTACGATATAGACTTTGCGCAGTACGACAACGATGGTGACGGACAGGTGGACTTTGTCTATATCATCTATGCCGGTAAGGGCGAAGCCGACGGGGGAGACAAGAGTACAATCTGGCCGCACAACTGGAATATAGAGTCGACTATTTATTATAAAAGATGCTCTTACCAGTGGTCGGATTGTAAAGTGGACGGCAAGTATATCAACAACTACGCTTGCTCGGGCGAGTTGAATGGAGAGTCCGGCGAGCGGAACGGTATTGGTACGCTCTGCCACGAGTTTAGCCATGTGTTGGGATTGCCCGACTACTACGACACCGAATACGGAACGAACTATGATGAGTACTATACACCGGGCGAGTGGGATGTAATGGATGGTGGCGGATACAATGGCGATGGCGATTGCCCGCCGAGTTATAGTGCGCACGAGAAGTACTTCTTCGGTTGGATAAAACCTGTCAATCCGGGGGCTACGGGGGCTGCCTATACGCTCAATACGACTGATGCGCCTCTGCAGGTCAATGCCTCCGGCACATTGCAGACGGCTACGACTAATGGGGTGAACTACTATCTGGAGAATCGTCAGCAGAAGGGGTGGGACACATACTTGCCCGGACACGGATTGTTGGTATGGTATGTCAACTACAGCCAAACGGCGTGGGATAATAACGAGCCGAACAACACCGCCGGGCAGCCGCACTATACGCTTATCTCTGCCACGGGGATGCCGACCGGTATCGGCACGGCGGCAGACCCCTATCCGGGGACACTGAACACGACTGCGTGGTCGTCTATTGCGTCCAAACCCGTGAAAGACATTGCAGAAACAGACGGCGTCATTACTTTCTCCTATATGGGGATGACAGTGGTGTGGATAGTGGACGGCGATACGCTGGAAACGAAAGAGTATCAGGCGGGTGAGGCACTTCAGTTGCCCACGAAAACCGTTACGCCCTGCGAGGGGACACGCTTCATCGGTTGGACAACGGAGCAGAATTGGCGCGACCCGTTTGTTACGCCCGCAGACCTATTCACCTCTGCCGATGACAAGACCGTTTCTGCTCCTGTAACTTACTACGCTCTCTTTGAGTAAAAAGTGTCTTCATTTGGGGACGCGGCTCGATAGTTTAATGCTTATGAAGGTGTGCTGAACAATGCGTCAGCACACCTTTGTCGTTTGTAATAGGGATGCTTCGCGAACAGTGTCTGGGAAAGGAATAAATACAAAAATATACATTAGGGTTGTACAACCGATAAAAAAGTTGTACCTTTGCGCTTGCTAACCACGCCGAGGGAGTGCGGGCGGGAAAAAGACTGTCGTTGCGCGGGGGCTTTAGGCAACCTGTATCTTCAATAGCAGTCCTGCAACCGCTTGATATGCCCTCGTAGCGTGCAAGCAGACATAATAAAAGGCGTTTATTAGCGCTTGTTTTGGCTGATAGGAATCCGGAAAATTTCGTAACCCAAAACAAGGAAGCAATAAATGTCCATTGGTATGTATCATACACCCACTATGTTTCGGCATAGAGGTGTGTCGTACATATACGGCGTGGACATGGTTGCTTATTCTTGTTACAGGGTCATTTCCGGAACCTCTATCAGGAGAATAAGCAAAGTATGACTCCACGCTCTTTTTGTGTTAATCCAATTCATTAACTTGTCTGTTTGGAGCCGACAGACCTCTAAAAACACATTACACAATGAGAAAAACACTCATTATGCTTTTGCTTACTGCTTTGTCCGTAAGCCTAAGCGCACAAACCGTTGCGCCTATCGACCCGCAGCGTGCCGCAAATCCTAATCAAGCAGTCGGCGAGGCGTTGAAAACCACCGGTACTATCTCGCTGTCGGTGGGTGTACCCTGTCTTGCAGCCGGAATGGCGTGCTTGATGTATGCGAACTTTGCATCCAATCCGATGGACGGCTACACCACGAGCCAAACCAAAGCCGCTGCGGACAGTCATCTGCAGTACCTTACTTTAGACGAGTACCAATCGAAAGCGCAAAAGTTCACCTCGATGACCCACGCCGCCGAAGTGGCAGGGTATATCCTTATGCCGATGGGCGGTGCGCTGACGGTTATCGGTATTCCTCTCTATATCAAAGGAAATCAGATGACTATGCAAATGCAATACACCGGCAACGGTGCGGGAGTGGCACTGAAATTCTAAGTCTAACGCAAAATAAAAGAACACAGTTATGAAGAAGTTACAATATATTCTGTTGGCACTTGTATTCGTTTTGGCAAGTTGCAACAACAAAGATTCGATATGGAATGTGGTAGGCGATATGGACGAACGCATCAACACATTGGAAGTGCTATGCGAGCAAATGAATACCAACATCGAGGCACTCAAAGCATTGGTGGAGGCACAGGACAATGTGGATTACATTACCGGTGTTACGGAAATACGCTCCGGCAGTACTGTCGTCGGCTATACGATTACTTTCAAAAACCACGAGCCGATAACAATCTACAACGGCACAAATGGTACGAACGGCAAAGACGGAGTGGACGGGTATATGCCGACCATAGGTGCAAAGCAGGACACCGACGGCGTGTACTATTGGACGGTGGACGGCAATTGGCTCACCGATGCTAACGGTAATAAAATTCGTGTTACGGGCGAGAAAGGGGACAAAGGCGATAAGGGGGATATCGGCGACAAAGGACAAGACGGTCAAGATGGTCAAGACGGTGCAGACGGCACGAATGGCGTAAACGGCAACACCCCTCAACTGAAAATAGAGGATGGCTATTGGTATCTTTCGTATGACGGTACCAACTGGACAAAACTCGGCAAAGCCACAGGCGCAGACGGTAAAGACGGTGCCGATGGTACAAATGGTGCAGACGGTGCGAAAGGCGACAAAGGAGATCCGGGAGAAAAGGGCGATGCCGGCGATAATATATTCTCCTCTGTCACACAAGACGATGACTATGTGTATTTTACACTTACCAATGGCACCCTTATCAAGATCGCCAAGAGCGGTAGTAGCGATGGTAGTGGTACTCATGCGGATGATGATATCATTGAGTTTAAGGACTTGAATGTAAAAAAGGCATTGTTAACCCACAGCCCCAAGATAGACCTTAACGGTGACGGAGAAATATCATACGGAGAGGCAAGAGCAGCAAAACGAATCAACATCTACTATAATCAAGATATTATGTCTTTCAAAGAGTTAGAATACTTTACGAATATCTCTTCTGTTAGTTTCAAAGGGTGCGGATCACTATTTGAAGTAACATTGCCGGAAAACTTGGATAGCATAGCAGATGGTGCATTTAACGGAGAACACTCTTATGGAAGTATGTATGCCTATAATAATGTTCTTACTCATATTGAGATACCCAAAACAGTCACATATATCGGAGATTTGGCATTTTATAAATGCTCAAACTTAAAAATTACATTTGC
>CAVFIY010000060.1:0-9346 GCA_963622435.1 Bacteroides uniformis
CAACCTGTCGCAGAACAACTTCTCGAAAGCAGATTGGGCCTCGTATCCGAACCTGACGCTGCTGGCTATCGGCGCCAATCAATTCACCACGGTGGATGTGACGGCGAACAGCAACCTGCTCATACTGAGCGCCGGCTCGAACAAAATCTCGAACGTGAAACTGAACAACCCCAACCTGTGGATGCTCGACCTGAGCGAGAATCAGCTACAGTCGATTGACCTGAGCAGCGTGCCCGCATTAGAGCAGGCAAATCTGGCGAAGAACTATCTGTCGACGATAGATGTGGAGAACCTGCACTACCTGCGTGCCCTCGTGCTGAACAACAACTACTTCGACTTCCAAACCCTGCCGCGCCCAAAATCACAATACGTACAGTACTACTTCTACAACCAAGCGGCCATTGACGCCACGGTGAAAGACGGCGGCACGATTGACCTGAGCCGACAAGCGCAAGTGGGCGACTCGCTGACGACCTACAAATGGTATTTGGATGTGCCGACGTGGAACTCGGAGACAAGCCAATACGAGGGCGAGGAGCTGATTGAAGGCACGGAATACACGATCAAAAACGGCGTTACGACCTTCCTCAAATCGTTCGACGGCGTGATGTGCTTGATGACAAACGGCATGTTCCCGAAACTGTATCTCTACACCGACCTGATGGATGTGAAAGGCACTACGGCCATTGACAACATCGAGGCCGACGGCGTGCGCATCACGGTGCGTGACCACCGCATCGGCGTGGAGACCGAGACCGCCCAAGCCGTATCGCTATACGGCATCGATGGCGCACTGCTCTGCAGCCAAAAGGCACAGACGGGCGAACGCACCGTGGCCGACGTGGAAGCAGGCGCTTATCTGCTGACCGTGGGCGGAAAGAGCTACAAAGTGCTGGTGCCGTAACGAACGGAGCCGAGCCGAATGGATTCGGCTGCACGCACGAATAAAAAATGCCTCGACCGATGGGTCGAGGCATTTTTCGTGGGGAAGAATCGACAAAGGATTATAAATGAACGGCGACGGAAAGCTTGGCCCATGCGCCCGGCTGGAGAATGCCGCCGTAGTCGTAGTAGTGGCGGTTGGTGAGATTGGTACAATCCGCACTGACCCGCACAAAGGCATTCTGCCAAAAGACACTCGCATCGAGCAACCACACGGGAGTGTAGTCCTCCACCACTCCGTCGGCATTGTTGTACTGCCCCTCGCGCTGCTGGTAGCGCAAGGTCCATGAAGCACCGAGACCCTTGTAGATACCGTGCTCGAGGTGGAGCGTCAGCTTGTGGCTCAGGTAGTCCAAATAGCGAGAGCCCGCCTCGCGGACATCCAAATCGAGATAGGTATAGGCATAGCTGACCGACACGCAACGCAGCCACTCGTTCCACCGATAGGCGACCGTCGCCTCGACCCCCGTGGCATTCACCTGCTGCTGATTCTCGGCATGGTAGGGGCGCTTCTTGTCGTCGGGCGTATAGACCCAATCGATGATGTTCCGCCCCCAACGGTAGTACCAATCGCCCTCGACATGGAGCGCACCCGCCTTGCCGAACGAGCGGTTGTAGCGAGTACCGACGGACAAGACCCACGCCTCCTCCGGCTTGAGATGGCGATTGCCGAGCTGGTTGCCCGCATTATAATAAAGGTCCGTGAAAGTAGGCATACGCAGGGCTCGGTTGGCGTTAAGATAGACCGAGGACTCGGGCAGGTACTCGTAGCCGATATTGGCATTGCCCGTCGCATTATGCCCGAAGCGGGTGTTGTAGATGCCGCTCACGCCCACCGAAGCGGAGAGGCGATTCCAATAGAAGGTCTGCTGGGCGTAATAGTTGATATTGACGCGATTGCCGCCCCGCACAAGGTCGAGCACGCGCACATTGCGGAGGGGGAAATCGGCTACATTCGGGACTTGTCCGGCCGCATTGATGGTGTCGCCGAGATTGGTGGAATGCATATTCTCGTTGCGCACCTCGAGCCCCACGGTGGTCGTCCCGACAGAGGAGGCATAGTGCGCCGCCAAGGCGGCGGTAGTGGTCTGCGAGAAATGGAAATTGCCATAGAGGCGCTGCCCACGGTGCCACTCGTAGCGATCGTAATTGGCACGGTAGGACGCCTGCGCATCGAGGCTCCACGCGCCCCACCGATGCGAGTACTTCGCCGAACCGAATGCGGTGCGAGTGGCATCGAATTGGTCCTGCGAGCCGAAGCCATAGTACATGCCTGCGCCCGCATCCTTCCACTGGGCACCGAGCTGCACATCCAATCCGCGGTAGCGTGTCTGGAAGTAGATATTGGCTAATTGGTAATCGGAGTTGTCCAAAGCGGTCTGCTCCTTCTCGCTCGGGCGGGGAGCATAGTAGCCCTCGGCACGGTTATACTCGACCGAGAGGTTGGTCGTGACCTCGCCACGACGGAAACCAAGCGTCAGCTCCGGATTGACCAATCCGTTCATGCCCGCCGTAAGGCGAATACCATACGCGTCCTTCTCGGGCGTGCGGGTGACGATATTGATTGCCCCCGCAAAAGCGCCATAGAGATGCGCCGCCGTGCCCTCCAAGACCTCGATATGGTCGATCAGCGAAGCGGAGAGCGGGAGGTTGAGCGTGTAATGCCCCGTATGGGCATCGTTGAGGCTCAGGCCGTTGATAAGCACCAAGACTTGGTCGAACGTGCCGCCCCGCATACTGATATCCGCCTGCGCTCCGTTAGCGCCGCGCGTACGGATATCCACACTCGGCAGATATTGAAGAATATCCGCCACGGTCCGGATGGGCAGCGCCTCGATGTCTTGGCGAGGAATCTCCGTGATGAGTCGGTAGGCACCGGATTGTACTTCAGCTTTGTGCGATACGACCGACACCTCCTGAAGACTAAGTTGTCGGGCATCATTCGCCTGCTCCGCCTGCGACGAGGGAGAGGCCTGTGGCAGCAGCGGGTCTGCGCCCGCATCCGTGTCGGCGGCAAGAGCCAAGAGAGGCGATACCGCCATGCACGAGGCGATGGCGAGCGTCTTGCCCTGCTTGAGCAGTTCGAGGTCTGCCATATAGCCCGCAATGCGACCGATAGTCACCTCACGGTGAAGCGACCGAAACGCAGCATACGACTTGTGGCAGAACCGACGAAAACGGAACGACTGCTTGAATGAATGAGAATGAAACATGGTTTATATAAAACTCTACTATAGAGCGAGTTATGAAATTCTACTGCACCTATTTTCCTACTTTTGGCAATTTCTAATACACTTATTTTCCTGCATTACAGGATTTCTAATGCTCTTATTTTCCTGGTTTGAGTACAGGCTAATGCACTTATATTCCGCTTCGCGGGGGTGTAGCGAGCAGCCAATCTGTGGCGGGAAGGATGTGCAGTGTATGTCCGTCCTGCACAACCGTTCTTTCTTCTCCCTCCAACACTAGGATGGTCAGTTGTTCGCAATGCAATTGCTCGGCGGCTGACAACAAAGAAGATGTCTCGCGGTTGTAGGTCTTGCTGTCGGACAAAGAGTAGCAGACTTGTATCAATTCCACGATACGGCTATGCTCGCACAGCACGAAATCGACTTCTTTCTGTGTCTTGGGATGCTTGTAGTAGAACACATCCTGTTCGTTCTCCACCGCGCGGCGAAGCAACTCTATATATACCACATTCTCCAGTCGCCAACCGAGGTTCTCCGGCGACAGTACATCCGTGCGATTGCTTAACAGTGCCACATCGATGACATAGTTCTTCTCCTGTGTGATACGCTCTTTGGCTTTATACGAGTACTTATGCAGCCCCAGCAGCAGATAGGCTTGGCGAAGATAGGTGATATAGTTATCCACAGTACGCAGCGAGGTAATTCCACAGGCAGCGGCTATATTCTTGCGCACCACCTCTTGGCAGAAATTGTCTATCTGGTAGTTCGCCAAACGCTCTATAGCGGCTATGAGGCGAATATGGTAGCGTTCGCGTATGTCTTTGGTAATGATGACACTGACCAATTGCTGCACATAGCCGCGCTTGTTGCGGACATTCTGCAATTCTGGGAAACCGCCCTCCTGCAAGTAATGCAGCAGCCCCTCCTGCCGAAATGCCACGCTCTGCGTAGTCGGAGAAGCAGTGTCTATCGCATGGGCTGCGCAATATTCCGCAAAGGAGAAAGGGAAGAGGCGTATCTCGTTGTAGCGTCCTGCCAAATGGGTAGCCAATTCCGCACTTAACAATTTCGCATTGCTCCCCGTCACAACGATGTGTATTCCCTGTCGCAACAGGCGATTGACAAACAAGTGCCAACCGTCCACATTCTGCACCTCGTCGAGGAATAGGTATTCGAAATCGCCATAGATACGGTACAGACATTTAAGCACCGTGTTGAGGTCGTCTATGCGAAGAGTAGTCAGACGGTCATCGTCAAAGTTGATAAAGGCATAGTGTATGCCCGCACCGTGCAATACCTTGTGGCACAGCACCGACTTGCCGCTACGCCGCACCCCCACCACGATTTGTGCCAAAGGGCTTTGCAGGTCAAACCACTGCTCCTCCATGCGTTTCACCCATTGCGAGGGGCGCATACGCTCTATTTCCTGCTGCTGGTCGGCAACTACTTGCAGTATCAATTGCTCGTTCATATCGCTGAATCTGTAACCCGCTGCAAAAGTACTGATTTATTACGAATTACGCAAGTCTACTGCACTTATTTTCCTGTTTTCTGTGATTTCTAATGCACTTATTTTCCGATATTGCAGGATTTCTACTGCACTTATTTTCCGATAGTGTGTCGCCACTGACAATTATGCACAGTATGTTCTTCCAGAGGATGGTGATTAGTTGGGCGTTCGTTAAAGGCTTGTCTGCTCAAAGTCGGCGGTTACTGTAACATCTCCCGTGGGCATGGTGAAGGTGTAAGTCCCGGAGGTAGAAGACTCGGTTGTGTCGGCATGATACTCAGTTGGGACAGTCTGTTCTTCCCCTGTAGTGTCGATGTAGGTGACAGTTAGCGTGTTGTCTTTTAATTGGTATCCGCTATCGGGGGTGACGGTGAGTGTTACCGTTTCGCCCTCCACGCAGCGGCTTTGTGAAGTGGTAGTTGTGCCGTTTTGTGAGGTGGTAATAGTACCGTGTGCCGTTGCCGCTATCGTAATTCCGTGCGCTAAGCCCCATACGAGGCGCACGCTATATCCGTACGCCCGTGATACGGCAGTACGACTTGTTCCTTGGCTCGACGCGGACTGAAAGGAACACACATAGGCTTGGTCGTTTTCGTTTCCCGCAGTTGCCGTATTATTTCCAGCAGTTTCTGTATTATCTACCGCGGTTACCGTATTATCTCCTGCGGTGGCTGTCCAGTAGTAACCGAACTCTTGTGTGAGCGACACCTTTGCTCCTTGGCGTACACCCGCTGCGGGCAGGAAGACTGCACCTGCCGCCTCCATTTTTCGCCACTGCTCGAGCGTGAAAGTCTGCTTCGTGCCGAAGGCTTCTACACTCTCAATGTCACTGAAACCGCTTGAGAAAGTAATTCCCTCGGGGCTGACCCAGTCATCGGGTAGGAGGAAGAGTCCGTTCGCATAGGTTTTGCCGTCGTCGGACAGGTCGATACGCCCTATACCGTACAGCGAAGAAGCATTCTCGCGCTTCCCTATCAGGTACGCCCACTCATCCGTGGTAAGTGTGTGGTAGAGGGCGGTATCATTCTGTATGTTCTGCCCCCAGTCCGCAAAGTCGCCCAAGTAGTTCTTCGCATCGTCCGAGATGTTTGCTCCCCATGGCGCATTGTTCCCCTCTGCACTCCAACCGAAGAGGTCTATCTCGTAGGCGAGGTCGGAGTTGCTCACATTGTCGCTCCCGAAGAACTCATACTGCTCCGCTGCGAACGCCCAAGTGTCCGTAGAGGGAGTGTATTGCAGGTTGCCCGAAGAGAAATGCACATACTTTGTCGCCGACACTTGGAATGTGCCGCTGCTCGTATGGGACGACGGCGAGGGGAAAGTGATACTGTCTATCGTATGGATAGGCAGGATGTATATCTTGTCTCCTGTGCGCACGATGACCTGTGCGGACAGACTGACGGCGAGGAGGGTAAGTATAGGGGTAAACAGTCTTCGCATGGTGTATCTATTATTCAGTCGGGCGTTTGTGCTTCTGTTTGCGATAAGTGTAACCCACAACGCCCGCTGCGAACAGTGCTACAAGCAGCCACGGTGTGTCGCCTACGGGTGTCCCCGGTTCGTCCCAAGAATTCGGGCGTGCGCGGCGTACCCCGTTTGTCTCCGACTGCGTAGTGGTGGTATAGGGTGTGGCGTTGAGGAAATCATTCGTAGTGGCAATACGCTCTTGGTAGTACTGCTCGGAGGGCGACATCCATTGCACGCTCTGCATCTGTTGGGGAAGTGTATAGCCCGCCGTTGCGAAAGGCACTGCTTGCTCATACGATGTGCCGTCGTTGTACGCACGGGCGTACAACGATACGGCTGCGAGTAGGATGAGTATTCGGAATCTTTTCTTCATGCACAATCTTTTTATCGTACCACTTTAAGTTTCGTTTAGTAGCACTTTGAGTATCTTATAGTGCTACTTTGAGTTTCGTTTAGTGGCACTTTGAGTACCTTATAGCACCACTTTAAGTACCTTTGCCGCATTGGTTAGGCAGACGAGGTATATCCCGTGCGGCAGTTGTATAGTCTCGTCCGTACCTCCACAGTAGTGGAGGTGTCCCAGTTCGTCGTATATGCGTACCTCGTCGGACACTCCGTAGAGGCGTATTCCGTCCCCCTCTATACCTATACGCACCTCCGAAGCCCCCGTCGGCGTTTGCGCCAAGGGTATGCACGAGAGCGTGAAGCGGGTGTCGTCCTCTTTCTGTGCGGGGGTGAAAGTATAGTCGGCAAAGAGCAGGTTTGTTGTCTGTCGGGTCGCACGGTCGTAGAGATTGACTGCGGCAAACTGCAAGTTATCCTCCGCCTCTACCAGGCTGAAGGTCATCGGCTTAAGCGACCGGGTACGATACCCTACGGGGATAGCACGGCGTGCCTCATCAGGGGAGGTGGCATGGTATGCCAAGCGGGTACTGCCCAGGAGTGTATAAAGGCTGACGGGGCGTGCGTCCTCCCATTTGGCAAGGTCGGCGTTGAATTCGTAGGTTGCGTCGAACGCCTCGCTGATACGCATCTCCGTTTGGTCACTGTCCGTGCCGTCCGTCAGGCGAATGTCAATTGCCTGTTCCCCGGACTCCGTTGCACTGTACCTGGCAGGGGCAAGCCGCACCTGCTGACCGGTTGCAAATACCAGGCTACCACTATTCTCCGTCTGCACAAAGAATGCGTGGAAAGGCAGCAGTTGAAAGTCTGTGGCTCGCACTTGAGCGTAAATACCACGGTTAGACGGCACGGTATAGTACTCGATAGTCGTTCCGCTAGCATCCCCTCCCCCATGCACGCCTCCAAAGAAGGGATTGCCGAGGAAGTTCCACCCTCGGTGTGCGGAGGGCGTATCGGTGTCCCCATAGGCGCTCACAGGCAGCGTTGCCGCTGCCGAGGGGGAGTAATCCGTAAGGGAAATGGGGAAACGCAGTGTGCTTGTGGTACGCACATCACTGCCCCAGAGTTGCGGCTCGGCGGCTATGGTGTAGCCCGTACCCCTATTGAGCGTAGCGCCCTTTGTATCAATCGAGTAGTAAGAAAATCCCTTGTGTGCCTCGTCCGTCGCCCGCTTGTTGCCGTCGAAGTAGTCGATATAGTAGTCTTGGTCTATCGCAGGCTTCTCGCCCGTGCCGTTTAACTTCTCGCAGATGATAGGGAAGCGCAGTTCGGTAAGGTTCACCGCACCCGGCACGGCAAAAGTGTACATCGACTGTGCGTCCAACTCGTAGTCGAGGTAAATCGTGCTTGTACCGAGCGTAACCTTCTCACCTACCCAGAGTTGCCCGTATTGGTCTTGCGGTGCATTCGCCCGTACGATAAGCGTATCGACAGTCAGTGTGCCTGTACCTGTAAGCATAAGGCAAGCGCCGGGGTTAATGGTCAGCGTGCCAACCTTGGCGGGGGTACTCATCTTGAGATTATCGCCTTTCAGTACTACCACATCCGACCCGTCGGTGCGCGCCTTGGAGGAGTTGGAGCGGAAAGGTATTTTCCCTATATAAACGCCTATATGGTTGTTCGTCACATTGTCTTCGGGTGTCCAGATCACCACCAGCGACTCGCCTACATGGTCATCCCCCACCGCCAGCGGCAGGCGGAAGATACCCACCGAGTCGGTCTGCACCGTCGTCTCGGCTGCCGCCTTGCCGCCTATATAGACTTGTGCGTTCCCGCTCCCCGCGATATTCATTCCCCGGGCGGTAGTGAAGAGTGCGCCATCTGCCTGCCATTCAATCAGTTGCAGGCATTGCGTCTGTCGGGGGAAGAAGAGTTCCGTAACGCCTGTGATGGCGGTACTCGTCCCCGAAGAAGTAGCATCCTGCCACACCGTCATGGTGCGTGCGTCGGCTTTCCGGGTGAGGTAGAGCCGCTCGATAGGTGCTGTCAGTTGCACGGAGTCTTTGGTTCGCTTGCCGTCGAAGTCCACCGGCACGACGATAGCATCCAGGTAGTTGACATCCTGCACCTTACTGTCCGTCGTGTTCAGCACCAGTCGTTCCACCTCAGCGAGCGCAAAGCGGTTGGTCACCGTCCCGTCAGGCGCCGCTGTCACCACCGAGTCTTTCGTCGTATCCGCCAGTGCCTCTGTGGTTCCGAACAGGAGCAGCACGCATAGACCCGACACCACCCCCACACGACGGAGGCAGCATCCGAGTAGCGATCGTATCATAGGAAAGGGATGTCGCACAATCTTTATTGTATTAAACAGGCGTGTCTTGTATAAGACACAAATACCGCACAAAGGTACACATTCTATTTCACATCCGCAAGCCTTGGTGCATTTTTATTTCATCCGTGGGGTAAAAGACGCTACAAAGTGCTCTAAGATAGGCTTTATCTACCGTGTATCTACCGTGTATGTACCGTGTATCTACCGTGTATCTACCGTAGTGGTAGGGGGATAGGCGGCTGAAAGGCCGCTGATTGGGGGCTAATTAAGAATTAAGAATTAAGAATTGGGCAAAGCATAGTCAAACGGCTCTGGCGAGCCGACGCGGGTGAGGACACCCACGCCCCCAGGCGGTCGGATGTGCTGAGACTTTTTTCTAGATAGGCTAGATGTTCTAGATAGGCTAGATATTCTAGAGGGGCTAGAGGGCAAAGCATAGTCAAACGGCTCTGACGAGCCGACGCGGGTGAGGACACCCACGCCCCCAGGCTGCTGGATGTGCTGAGACTTTTTTTCTAGATAGGCTAGATGTTCTAGATAGGCTAGATATTCTAGAGGGGCTAG
>CAVFIY010000061.1:0-9321 GCA_963622435.1 Bacteroides uniformis
GACATATATACAAACAAGAGGTCTTTACTCTACTCCCAACTGCTGAGTAAGTCCCGGCTTTATATAGGCTGTGGCTCGGCTGCAAAGTATTACGAAAGTATTCTTATGTTCTGCTTATGTTCTGCTTATGTTCTGCTTATCTTATACGCCACACTGCAGGCAGTTCAATGCACAATGCAGAATGCTAAATGCTCAATGCACAATGCTAAATGATGAATGCACAATGCTAAATGCACAATGCTAAATGTTGTGTTGGGGGCGGGAGTGGGGCGTATTGGGGGAGGGAGAGGGGTTGATTTTGGGTTGGTCGGGGGCGGGTCGGGGTTTATTCCTTGGAGAAGTAGTGGGGGTAGTGGTCGAGGAAGCGTTGGACGGCGTCGGTGATGTTGCCGTAGTACTCGCCGCCCGAGGCATTGGCGTGACCGCCGCCGTTGAATATCTCGTGTGCGAACACATTCACCGGGCGTTCCCCCTGGGAGCGGAAGGAAATCTTCACCTTGGTCTTACACCCGTCGTGCTGCGACTGCTCGAACAGCGTTGCCTTATCCTCACGCATAAAACACGAGTAATACACATCGGCTATCTGGAGCGGTAGGTTGACTATCCCCTCTGCGTCACCCGACCGAAAGTTAAAGCGATAGAGTTCCCTGCGGCTCAAAGAAATCAACGCCGTATGGTACTCGGGGAAGATACGCATTTTCTGATAGAGGCAGTAGCCCATCAGGCGCATACGGTCTGCCGTATAACTATTGAACACCGCGTTATAGACCGCGTCTTTGTTCACGCCCAAAGCAACGAGATTCCCCACGATCTCGTACATCTCCGGGTAGTTGGAATTGAAAGAGAAATTGCCCGTATCGGTCATCATTCCCGTATAGAGGCAGGTCGCCGCGTCGAGAGGCAGCGTGTTATTAACGGACTGATAGATAAGGCGATAGACCAACTCCGAAGCCGACGGGCTGTCGGGATAGGACATGACGACATCGGCAAAAGGAGAGGGGTTGAGGTGGTGGTCGATGAGTATCTTCGGACACGGGTTCGCCAACAGGCGGTCGCCCACCGCCCCTATGCGTTTCGGCTCATTGAAGTCCGTACAGATAAGCAAATCGGCGGCGGCAATCTGCTGCTCTGCCTGCTGCGCCTGCGTATCGTACGCCAAGACCTCTTGCGCCCCCGGCATCCACGCCAAGAACGAGGGAAAGGCCGTCGGCACGACGACTGCGACTTCGGTCTTACCCGCGCCGCGGAGGTAATGGTACAGCCCCAGGCTGCTTCCCATCGCGTCCCCGTCGGGGGCTGTATGGGTCAGAATAACAATACGATGCGCCTCTCGGATAAGCGCCTGCGCCTTCAAGACTTGCTCGGCGGGAAGTTTCGGATGTAACATGGTGTCAGGTATGTATTTTTGTGCAAAGGTACAGATTTTTTTGCGCAATACAAAATTATTTCGTACCTTTGCACGCTTAATAGTGTGCCGTAGCAGGCGACAGGCAACCCCTCGCGCCACGCAAACGGCTCGTAAAGAGAATAATAACACGCTGTATATCTTATGAAAAAGACTGTTTTGGCAGTATTGTGCTGCGCTGCGCTGGCAAGCACGGCACAAGAGCAAGTGCTGATGACCATTGACGGCAAGCCCGTTGAGGCATCGGAGTTCCTCTACATCTACGAAAAGAACAACCAAGAAGCGTCGCTCGACCCCAAGTCGATGGACGAATACCTCGATCTGTTCATTAACTTCAAACTCAAAGTGGCGGAAGCCGAGGCACAAGGCATCGACACCACAGAGGCTTTCCTCAAAGAACTGGCAGGGTATCGGGCGCAAGCCACTCCCAAATACATGCAGGACGATGCCGCCATCGACAGCCTCGTGCGGTTGAGTTACGACCGTATGGCAAACGACCGTCGCGCGGCGCACATCGCCATTCAATGCCCTCGCACTGCGAGTGCGGAAGATGAGGCGGCGGCATTGGCGAAGATAAACGACGCCCGTGTGCGTGTGACGACCGGCAAGGCGGTCGGCGGACGGCGCAAAGCAAAGCCCGTTCGGGAAGATTTCCACGCCGTGGCACGCGAGGTCTCGACCGACCCCGCTGTAGCCGAGACCGGGGGTGAGTTGGGATGGATTACGCCTTTCCGTTATGTCTATTCGCTGGAGAATGTGGTCTATACGACCCCCGTGGGCGAAGTGAGCGAGGTATTCCGCAGCCCGTACGGCTTCCACATCGTACTCGTAGAAGAGGAACGCCCGCACGAGGAAGTACACGCCTCGCACATCATGAAGATGGTGCCGCGCGGCAATGACTCTATTCGGTTGGTTGCCAAGGAGATAATGGACTCGATTGCGCCGCTGCTGACCCCCGAAAACTTTGCGGAGAAAGCGATGACGCTGTCCGATGACAAGGGTTCCGCCCTGCGCGGGGGCGACCTCGGGTGGTTCGGCAAAGGCATGATGGTACCCGCCTTTGAGGAGGTGGCGTTCTCGCTCGGCGAAGGACAGATAAGCACACCGTTCCTGAGCAATTTCGGCTGGCACATCGTCTATCTGCAAGGCAAGCGGAACATACTTCCCCTCGACAGTCTATACAGTCAGATACTCGGGCAGGTGAAGCGCGATGAGCGGTTCAAAGAGGCGGACAAAGCGTTCCTGAGAAAGACCCGCGCGGAGTACCAACTGCCCGATTCGATGGGCGACAGCGAGGTGCGGGCATACGCCGACGCACACCTCGAGGACAAGTACCCCGAACTGCGCTACCTGGTACGCGAATACCACGACGGCATCCTGCTGTTCGACGTGTCGCTCAACGAGGTGTGGGACAAGGCAGGCAAGGACACCGCCGGGCTGACTGCGTTCTTCCAAGCGAACAAGAAGAACTACACCTGGGACAAGCCCCGCTACAAGGGCTATGTGGTCTATTGCAAAGACAAGAACACCCTCAAGGCTGCCAAGGCTGTCCTCAAGAACGCCGAGGCAGACTCGATAGAGAGTTACCTCAACCACCGACTGAATATCGACAGCACGACCTATGTGAAGTTCGAACACGGGCTATGGGAAGAGGGCAAGAACGCCGCCGTGGATAAGTACGGCTTCAAGGCGAAGAAGGCTGCTTACGAGCCTATGGAAGAGTTCCCGTATGTGTTCTGCGCAGGGAAAGTGCTGAAAGCACCCGAAGAATACACCGACGAGCGCGGAAAAGTAATAGCCGACTACCAAGACTACCTCGAGAAGACCTGGGTGGAAGCACTGCGGAAGAAGTTCGTGGTGAAAGTGAACCAAGAGGTGTTTGAGGGGATGAAGCATTAGTTGAGAGTTGAGGGTTGATAGTTGATAGAAGTGGAGAGTTGAGAGTTTAGAGTAGTTGAGAGTTGATGGTTGATAGTTGAAAGAAGTAGAGAGTTAGGAGTTGAGAGTAGTTGAGAGTGGATGGTTGATAGTTGAAAGAAGTGAAGAGTGGGGAGTTGAAAGTAGAACAGTATCGAATGAAGAAGTACGGATGGTGCATAGCGATTGCGGGGATAGTGCTGCTGAATGTGGCACTGCATTTCTGCGTACTCCGCTTCGACATGACCGACGACCGACGCTACAGCCTCAGCCCCGCGACCAAGCACCTGCTCCAGTCGACTACCGAACCGATAGACATCACCCTCTACCTCGACGGCGACCTGAACAGCGGCTTTCGGCGGCTGCGCACCGCCACCGAAGAGTTGGCGGAAGAGATGAGCGTCTATGCCCGTGTGCGTTGTCACACCTTTGACGGCGAAGAGGACGAGCGACCGCAGAGCCTGCAGCCGATCATCATTCACGAACGGCAAAAAGACGGCAAGACCGCACAGACCCCCGTGTACCCCTACGCCGGCGTGCGCTACGGCAGCAAATCGAGCGTGGTCGGGCTGCTGAAGAACAACCGAGGGCTGTCGGGCGAGGAAAACCTCAACATCAGTATCGAGAACCTCGAATACGCCTTTGCGGAAGCGTTGCACGGGCTGCAACAGACGGACACGCCCGCGGTGGCGTTCCTCGAGGGACACGGCGAGTTGCCCGAAGAACGGGTGTACGACATCAGCACGACGCTGAACCGATACTTTCAGATAGACCGAGGGGCGTTGGGCGATGACCCGCATGCCCTGGACAGGTACCGCGCCGTCATCATTGCCGACCCGCAGCAGGCGTTCTCCGACAAGGATAAATACATTATAGACCAATACATTATGCGCGGCGGGCGTGTGCTGTGGGTGCTGAACGGCGTGCAGTTCTCCGACCAAGTGCTGGCACAAGAGGGTTACACGCCCGTGCTACCGCTTGACCTGCACCTGACGGACATGCTCTACCGATACGGGGTGCGCATCAATCCCGCACTGCTGCAGGATGTGCAGTGTCTGCCCATTCCCGTGAATGTGTCCGCCGACCCGACGCAGGAGAACCTACAGCCCATGCCGTGGTACTATGCGCCGCTGCTGCTGACCTCACAACGGTCGCCCATCACACGCAATGTGGCACAAGTGAGCAGCACCTTTGCGTCGCCCGTGGATGTCGTGGGTGGCGACGACGGGATACACAAAGAGATACTGCTCGCCACCTCGTCGGCAAGCCGCATCATTGCCACGCCGGGCGAAGTGGACTTGGGCGATATGAACCCCGATATGCAGACATTCCAATACGCCTACCTGCCCGTGGCATACTCACTGGAGGGCGTGTTCCCGTCCGCTTTTGCGCACCGTATGGTGCCCGAGGGGCTGCCACAGGACGAGGCTATACTGCCCCAGAGCAGTCCGACGCGGCAAGTGGTGGTCGGCTCGGGGAGCATCATCCGCAACGACCTGCAGCGGGGACAGGCACTCCCCGTGGGCTACGACCGCTACACGGGCATGCAATTCGGCAACCGCGACTTTCTGACCAACGCCGTACTCTACTTGGCGGATGACGAGGGGCTGATTGCCCTGCGGGAGAAGAGCGTGGCACTGCGATTGCTGAATGACAAACGGGCGCACGACCTGCTCACACGCTTCCGTTGGCTCAGCACTACACTGCCTATCGCCCTGTTGGCACTGACGGGCGGCTGCGTACTGCTCTGCCGCAGGCGGAGGTACACGCACATAGTTAATTCACGAACGACCAAGATAATTACACCATGAGAAACACACTGACACACTTACTAGTAACGATGGTGGCGGTATGCGCCGTCGGCTGCACCGCACAGAAGAGCGACACACCCAAGACGGACTACCTCAACTGCGCCGTACGCATTGCGCAATCGGAGATACAGCACAACCCCGAACTATGGATGGCAGACTTTCTGACCAAGCCGAAGTGGGACTACACGCAAGGGCTGATTGCCAAGGCGATGCTCGAGACCTATCTCGCGACGGGCGACAGTGCGTACCTGAACTATGTACAGGCTTTCGCAGACTACTTCATACAGGAAGACGGTTCGATACTGACCTACGACCTGACGAAATACAACCTCGACCGAGTGAACGGGGGGAACTTCCTCTTCCTGCTGGACTCGATTGACCCGCAACCCCGATACGAAGCGGCGATTAGGCTACTGCGCTCGCAGTTGGCGACACAGCCCCGCACCACGGAAGGCGGCTTCTGGCACAAGCAGATTTACCCCTCGCAGATGTGGCTCGACGGACTGTACATGGCAGAGCCGTTCTATGCGCACTACGCCGTATGGGACAAGAGCGAGAATCCAGATACGATATTCGCCGATGTAGTGCGGCAGTTCCGCGTGGTGGATAAGCACACGCTCACCCCCGCGACGGGGCTGAACTACCACGGTTGGGACGAGAGCAAAGCACAGGCGTGGGCGGACAGCCTGACGGGGTGCAGCCCCCACACTTGGGGCAGAGCGGAGGGGTGGTATGTGATGGCCATCTGCGATGTGCTAGACTACCTGCCGCAAGACCACGAAGGGCGTGAGCCACTCATCACGATACTGAACCGCGTCTGCACCGCCATGCTGCAGTATCAAGACACGGAAACGGGGATGTGGTATCAAGTACCCGACATGCCTACGGCGGAGGGCAACTACACAGAGTCCACCTGCTCGGCGATGTTCTGCTACGCACTCGCCAAAGGCGCACGGATGGGCTATCTGCCCGTCGAGTACCGCACCCTTGCCGCACAGGCGTTCGACGGGCTGTGGCGGAGCGCTGTGGTGGAGAACGAGGACGGCACACTGAGCCTCACACGCTGCTGCGCCGTGGCAGGGCTGGGCGGCACGCCCTACCGCAGCGGGACTTACGACTACTACATCAACGAGAAAGTGCGGGACAACGACCCCAAGGGTATAGGGCCGCTGATACTGGCTGCACTGGAACTGAACAAATAGCACACGCCCCGACGGGGAAGAACCACAAGATAGGCTCGCCGAAACGGCGTGCAATACGGGACTAATGAAGAAAAGAATACTACTGACGATACTGGCAGGACTATGGGCAAGCAGCGGCTTGCTCCGTGCCGATATACTCCCCTACCCGATTGACACCATCAACGAACAACGCGTCTATCGCTACGAGGTGGAACGAAGCATCGGGCTATGGCGCATCAGCGTGAACTTCGGAGTGAGCCAAGAGGAGATACTGCGTTGGAACCCCGCCCTGCAAGAGCGTGGACTGCACTACGGCGAGACGATTCTTATCCCCGTGGTGGATAAGGCGGAGATAAAGCCGTGGACTGCCGCACAGCCGACTGCAGTGGCAGATACGGTGGCGGCTGCGCAGGCGGCAACTGCGACGGATACAGTGGCTGTGGAGAAAGCCGACAGCGTAGTTGAGAAAGGGATGATAGCAGAAACGGATACTATTCTCGCCATGGACAGCCTGGCGATGGCGACAGATACGATAGGCGTGGCGCACGACTCGGTAGCGATTATCGACGACTCGACCGCACTGCATATCGCACTGCTGCTCCCCCTACAGGCACAGAACACCAAGCGGGATAAGAATATGGATCGCTTTGTGGACTTCTACGAGGGCGTGCTGCTCGGGCTATACGACCTACAGCAAGACGGGGCGCACTTCGTACTCGATGTGTATGACACAGAGAAGTCGGCGACGCGCGTCCGCTCGTGGTTGGATGAGGGATTGCTCGACAGTGTGGACGCTATCATTGGTCCCTCGTACCCCATGCAACTCATGCAAGTAAGCGAGTGGACGAAGACGCACCATGTACCCGTGCTTGCCCCCTTCACAGACCGCGTGGAGGACATTGAAAACAACCCATACCTGCTGCAGTTCAACCCGTCGCCGGAGGCAGAGAGCAAAGTGCTGGTGGAGTGGTTGCAGGCACAAGGCGAGCAAGTGAACTGCGTGTTGGTGGATGCGAAAGACGCAGACATCCCGAGCAGTATTCGACTGTTACGCAAAGAGATACAGGCGGCGGGGATTCCCCACACCACGACCACCATACACGAAATTCTGCAAGACTCACTCGGCAATGCCCTGCGGGACAGCGTGGAGAACATCCTCATATTCAATACAGATAAATATGCGAACATCCAAGTGCTGATGCCGCGCGTGCTGAACGCCAAAGAGGGGAAACGCTTGACCCTCTATTCCCGTTATTCATGGGCGAAAGAGAAGATACTCCTGCCGCAACTATACACCTCGATATTCACGACGGAGGACACTCCCGAGCGTGCCGCTTACGAAGAACTGTACCAACGCTATTTCGGGCATGCGCACAGCAGTGATATGCCGCGATTCGACCTGCTGGGGTACGACCTGCTGCACGAGATGGTGGCGTTCCTGCGGCAGAGCAAAGGCGATACCGAGGTTGTGCCCTACACGGGGCTGCAGTCGCACGCCGTGTTTGAGCGAGTGGGCGAAGAAGGGGGTTATCGGAATACCCATATCACCATTCAGCACACGGTGGAATAGGTGTCCGGTCTATTTATAAGAAAGTCATGTTGGCAGTAAGTAACAGAGAATCAGAGTGATAAAAAAACGAGTACATAGGATAGGCGTTCTATTGGCTGCACTCACGGTATGCGTGGCGGCTGCGGCACAGCCCCGTCTGCGCCAGCCCGAGATATACTTCGGTGTGCAGGGCGGTGTACTCGGCTCGGGGGTCTTTTTCAAACCGGAGGTGGAGAACATGACACCCATAACCAAGACCGCCTACTGGGGCGGAAACGGCGGATTCGTCTTCCGCTATAGCGGACAGAAATGCTGTGCGGTACAAGTGGAACTGAACTATATGCAGCGAGGGTGGCGGGAGAACAACGAGGGGGGCTACTACACTCGTTCTCTGCACTATATCGAACTGCCGTTCCTCATGCACATCTACTTTGGCAGCGACCGTTTTAGGGGGTTCTTTAACTTGGGGCCGCAAATCGGGTACTGCGTGTATGACAACAAAGGGACAGGTGTACAACAGGAAAACGGGCATCAGTACGGGGAGTTAGACAAGCCGTTCGACTGGGGCGTCGCCGGCGGATTAGGTGCGTGCTACCGTACAAAAAAAGCAGGTACTTATCAGATTGAGGCACGGTTCAACTACAGTTTAGGTACGATATTTGCGAACGATGCTACAGACTATTTCACCTCCTCAAACGCCATGAGCCTCAGCCTCAACTTCGCCTGGCTGTGGGAGTTTAGACCGCTGCGCTGAAAGATGTTAAACCGCCTGCGCTGTTAGAAGTTAGACCGCCCTACGGGCTGAAGGACAACGGATAATAGACTGATAGACAACAACTAAAACACAATACATACATGAAAACGAACTACGAAATTCGCTATGCGGCGAACCCAGTGGACGCAAAGAACTATGACACCGAGCGTCTGCGCAAAGACTTTTTAATTGAAAAGGTATTCATCCCCAACGAGGTGAATATGGTATATTCCATGTATGACCGAATGGTCGTGGGAGGGGCGATGCCCGTAGGCGAAGTGCTGACACTGGACGCTATCGACCCGCTGAAAGCACCGTACTTCCTAACCCGCAGAGAGATAGGCATTTACAATGTCGGTCAAGGCAAAGGTCTGGTACATGTGGATGACAAGACTTTTGAGTTGAACTATAAGGAGGCACTCTATCTCGGGCGCGGCGAGCGCAAAGTCAGTTTCGAGTCCGTGGACAAGAACGAACCCGCCTTGTTCTATTTCCTCTCGGCGACGGCACACACCACCTATCCCGACAAGAAAATCACCAAGCAAGATGCTGTTGTGGCACACCTCGGCAGCCTCGAGATGTCCAACGAACGAGATATTAACAAGATGATTGTCAATCAAGTACTGCCTACTTGCCAACTGCAAATGGGTATGACCGAACTGGCAGTGGGTAGCGTTTGGAACACCATGCCCGCCCATGTACAC
>CAVFIY010000062.1:0-9082 GCA_963622435.1 Bacteroides uniformis
ATCTTAAAATCTTCGGGATATCCCATTAGTCGGTAACACTCTTTTATAGTCAATTTTCTTACGACATCTTTTTCCGGAATGTAAATCCAAAACCTACCACTCGTTTCTTGAGAAGGAAGGGTAGGATGTATTCCATCAATTGAGTATATTCTGTTGGGCTGTCTATGACAACGGGACAGATACTCTGTATTGGGTCTTACTCCTTTTGTCCATATCCCCTTATTGCGATAACCAACAAAAATAAGTCCTGTTGGCTGTTGATGAATATATTTTGCATCCAACAATGTGTATGTCCCCTTTTCTAAGTATTCAAAATCTCCAGTTTTATCTAAAGAATCCCGCAGAACCCGTCTTGGGGATTGCTGTAAATCATCAAAATTAAAAGTAATGCCAAGAGTGCCTACAATAATGATTCGTTCCCTGCATTGAGCCACCCCGAATTTTGTGGAGTCTAGTACTCTATACGATACATTGTATCCCAATTCTTGTAATGTGGAAATGATAACACGAAAGGTACGCTTTTTGTCATGATTAATAAGATGTTTGACATTTTCCAAAACAACAACTTTAGGACGCTTTTCTTTAATGATACGGCATACATCAAAAAACAGCGTTCCTCGAGTATCGTTGAATCCCATTTTTTTTCCACAGATACTAAATGGTTGACATGGAAATCCTGCACAGAGGATATCAAAATCTGGAATATCTTTTTCGTTTATCTGTGTAATATCTCCAGCAGGTATATCCCCATAGTTTTGCTGATATACTTTTTGACAGGCTTCGTTAATTTCCGAACTGAAAACGCATTTGCATCCTGCACTTTCAAAACTTAGTCTAAAGCCTCCAATCCCTGCAAATAGGTCAATAAATCGAATCTCTTGTTCCATTTAAGAGTTTATAAATTCCTTGTATTTATACCTTTATCCGAGCATCCCCTTCACTTGCTTGTACACATTCTCCGCGGTGAAGCCGAGTTTCTCGTCGAGTACCTTATACGGTGCAGAGAATCCGAAAGAGGACAATCCCCATACACTGCCGTGTTCTCCGACCAGTCCTTCGAGGGTGCAGGGCAGTCCTGCCGTCATACCGAAGCGCACAATTCCTTTCGGCAGTACCTCGTCTTGGTATTCTTTCGGCTGCTGACGGAATAGTCCTTCGCTCGGAACACTTACTACCTGCAGCCGAATATCCTCTTTGCGTAGCAGTTCCGCTCCTGCCATCAGTGTCGAAACTTCGCTTCCGCTTGCTAACAGCACCGCTTGCGGGTTCTCATCGCGGCTCACGATGTATGCCCCTTTGCGGAATCCTTCCAAACAAGTGTTCGGTACAGGTGCGATGTCTTGGCGCGACAATATCAACGCCGTCGGTGTGGCGGTGTTCTCTATTGCCAACCGCCATGCCATAGTCGTCTCCTCGGCGTCAGCGGGGCGCAGCACGAGCATTGACGGTTTCCCTGAGTGGTTGTGCAGTTTCTCCATCAGTCGTATCTGCGCCTCTTGCTCCACGGGTTCGTGGGTCGGGCCGTCTTCGCCTACGCGGAACGCATCGTGGCTCCACACGAACACTACCGGCACCTCCATTAGTGCCGCCAATCGTACAGCAGGTTTCATGTAGTCGCTGAATACGAAGAAAGTACCGCAGGCAGGAATGATACCGCCGTGCAGCGACATTCCTATGCACACGCACGCCATCGTCAGTTCGCTGACGCCTGCTTGCAAGAACCGCCCTGTGAAGTCGCCACGGCGGATGGCGTGCGTCTTTTTGAGGAATCCGTCGGTCTTGTCCGAGTTGCTCAGGTCTGCCGACGATACAATCATATTGCCCACATTCTCAGCCAAGTACGACAACACTGTTGCCGATGCCGCACGGGTAGCCGCTCCTTGTTTCTGCACAATCTCGCTCCAGTCGATGCACGGCACTTCGCCGCTCATGAAGGTCTCGTATTCCTTGGCTGCCAATGGATTCTGTTCTGCCCACGCATGGTATTCCGCATACTTACGGTTGGTCAGTTCGCGTAGCGCAATCGCCCGCTCATCGTACAAGGCTTGCACTTCGGGGAATATCGTAAATGCCTTTTCAGGGTCGCCGCCAAGGTGTCGTATCGTAGCCTCGAACGAAGCCCCCGACTTGCTGAGCGGTTGCCCGTGGGTGGAGCATTTGCCCTCCCAGTTTTCGCCGTCGGCAGTCACGCACCCCTTGCCCATGGCGGTATGTCCGATAATCAGGCTCGGACGCTGTTTCTCACCTTTCGCACGGTGTAATGCTTCGCGAATGGCATCGGGGTCATTGCCGGAAATCTCTTGCACGAACCAGCCCCACGCCTCGTATTTGGCAGCCACATCTTCGCTCGTTACCTCATCGCAACCCGTAGAGAGTTGAATACGGTTCGAGTCGTAGAACATGATGAGGTTGTCCAGCCCGAGGTGTCCTGCCAAGCGTCCTGCGCCTTGCGAAATCTCCTCTTGTATGCCTCCGTCGGAGATGAATGCATATATGGTAGGGTTGTGAATCGCGCCATAGCGTGCGTTGAACCATTTGGCGGCAATTGCAGCGCCGACGGCAAAGGTGTGCCCTTGTCCTAGAGGTCCCGAAGTGTTCTCTATCCCTCGTGCTACGCAGCGTTCGGGGTGTCCGGGTGTTACGCTGCCCCATTGCCGCAGGTTCTGCAAGTCTTCGAGGGTGTATTTACCAATTAGACACAACTGTGCATAGAGCATGGGAGCCATGTGCCCGGGGTCGAGAAAGAAGCGGTCGCGTGCCTCCCATTCGGGATTTTCTGGGTCGTATTCAAGGAATTCGGAGTAGAGTACATTGATAAAATCTGCTCCTCCCATCGCCCCTCCGGGGTGTCCGCTTTTGGCTTTTTCGACGGCTGCTGCTGCGAGTATGCGGATATTGTCCGCTGCTCGGTTCATGAGTTGTGTGCTGTTCATATGTTTTTTTGTTTGTGAATTCGCTGTCGCGTATCTTCGCTACGCGTATTTTCGCTGTCGCGTATTTTCGCACTATGTGCGTATCTTCGCAACCGCGTATTTTTGCTCGCTGTCGCGAGCGTATTTATGTATCTCTGTATTCCGCCACCTGGGGGCGTGGGTTGTGGACTAAGGAATTCTTATCTCGCCAAAGGCTCGAACGATTATTTCTTGCTCAGTCCACTGGACTTCGCTCGCTTCGGACACTCAGTGTGCTTCGCACACCTGTCCTCCGCTTCACCCCACCCGCGGCGGCTCGTCAGAGCCGTTTGACCATACTCTGCCCTAGAACCAACTAGATGAACTAGATCCAACTAGATTCAACTATATCCAACTATAACCAACTATTTCCACTAGAATGAACTAGTTCCCCCTAGATCCAACTAGTTCCCTAATAGCCCACCCCTAAAACCAATACCCGATATAGTAGTTCACTCCCCAGTTGGTGTCCTGTCGGTAGCCGAAGCCGGGGAGGTAATAGGGCAGCACTTGGTTGTCCTTTGCCTTGCGCGTAAAGAGTATTTTGAAGCGCACATACCACCCCATCTGCAGCCCCTCCCATACCTGCACTTGGCAGCCGGCGACCACCTCACCCCAGCAGTCAGCGCCCAGTTGCTTGAGATAATCGGCTTTCTGCTCGCCCCAGTAGGCACTATTGAGTGTTACGCCCGTCAAGTCGTATTGTTGCACCGCCGTGCCGATACGCACGCCGACCAGCAGCGCATTGGGGTTCTCGGGGTGTTTCTTCAGTCCGTTGAAATCCAGTCCCACGCGTGCAAAACCGCCCTGCCCGTTGTAGTTTGCCCCGTCTGTGGCGCGTTCGCCGCGGGCGTATCCGAGTTCGAGGGTAGGGAAGAACCGCTGCTTGAGTCGCCAGTTCATCGCCACTTCGTAACTCTGTACCTTCGCTTTCGTCAGCCCCAACTCGAGCAGCGTGTTGCCTATATCGACCTTCAGGCTCATACCCTGATAGAGCGCACTGTCGCCGTAGATGCGTGTGCCGTCCTGCTTGCGAGCCACCTCCGTGTCCGCATACGCCGCAAGCGTGCCGATTAGGAGCAGCACGCCGAGTATTCTATGTCGATGGCTTATTTGCACAACAGTCGCAGGTGGATGTTTGTTTGCTGCACGGTCTCCACACTGCTGTTCACAATGTAGAGTGAGTCGATGAATGTCCCCGCCGCCCAAGCGGTGTCAATGGTGTGATAGACAACGCACCCGCAGGCGGAGGAGATGAATTTCCGTGTGTTATCGTGCCGGATATAGAGCGTATCGAACGCCTCGTGCCAGAGAATCACATACGCTGTCAGCGTCGAGTCCGCCCGCAGCGGCAGCCGCAGTGTCTCCACCGCCAACCCATTGTCGTAGAGTATGGAGTCGTTGCCCACGCCCCACACGCTGACGCTGTCGAACGCCACTTGTTGAGTGGCATTGCCGGCGGTGTCTGTCAGCACCCATTCGGTCGTAACGCCCGCCGTGACAGCAATATCCTGTCGGCAAACCGTGTCGGGGCGGCAACTCGCCATACCGACCGCAAGCAGCCAGACAGCAACGCCTAGCAGCACTCGCCTGACGGGGGCAAGATGCAGCGGAAAAGAGGATATAGGATGTGCGGAGTTCATAGATAATGTATGCGGGTACGAATAGTGCGCAAAGGTACGACTTTTTTCTCATATAAGCAACCCCTGCTTTCTTTTTGCGGCGAATTGTGTGTGAACCACGCCTATATCCGCTTGCTGCTTGCGCACATGCAACTTTCTCTGTATCTTTGCAGTCCGAAAGCAGTACCCGCCTGCCACCCCGCAGAGCCTGTTGTCAGTGGCGACTCGCCACCACCACCACAAAGAAAAAGAGAACCTCTCGGCTCTCTTCCCTCGTGAACCAGCTGGGGCTCGAACCCAGGACCCCATCCTTAAAAGGGATGTGCTCTACCTGCTGAGCTACTGATTCAGTGCTTTTTCTCAAAAGCGGGTGCAAAGGTACTGCTATTTTTTGGATTGTGCAAATACTAACTCACTTTTTTGGTCTTTTTTTGACCTGTTATACATCTAACTATGCTTATTTCTCGTTCTTATGTGCGCCGCAAGACGACGCAGACCGCCGTTGGCAACCTCTTTATCGGCAGTGATTATCCCGTTCGGGTGCAGACCATGGCGAACACCAATACCAATGACATTGAGGGCAGTGTGTCGCAGGCGACGCGTTGCGTCGAGGCGGGTGCGGAACTGATTCGCTTCACCACGCAGGGTGTGCGTGAGGTGGAGTCGCTTGCCGCCATTCACCGTGCCTTGCACAACTCTCCTGCCACCGCTTCCGTGCCGCTTGTCGCCGATGTCCATTTCCAAGCCGATGTGGCGGACGCAGCGGCGCAAGTCGTTGAGAAAGTGCGTATTAACCCGGGCAATTATATCGACCCGGCGCGTAAGTTCCGCCATATCGACTATACCGATGCCGAGTATCAAGCGGAGTTGCAACGCCTCCGTGAACGCTTCTGCCGCCTGCTTGCTATCTGCAAAGCGCATCATACCGCCATTCGCCTCGGCGTCAACCACGGCAGTTTGAGCGACCGTATCATGTCCCGCTATGGTGACACCCCTGCGGGCATGGTGGAGAGCGTGATGGAGTTCCTGCGTGTGGCAGTGAGCGAGGATTTTGGTAATATCGTCATCTCTGTTAAGGCGAGCAACACCCGTGTCATGGTCGAGACGGTGCGTCTGTTGGTCGAGACGATGAACAAGGAGCAGATGGCTTTTCCTTTGCACCTCGGCGTGACGGAGGCGGGCGAAGGCGAAGACGGGCGTATTAAGTCTGCAGTCGGTATCGGGGCGTTGTTGGCGGACGGCTTGGGCGATACGGTGCGGGTCAGTTTGAGTGAAGCACCCGAGAAAGAAATCCCCGTGGCGCAAGCCTTGGTGAACTATTTCGCCTCGCCGGAGAGTATTCGTTATGCGGCAGAGACGCGTACGGAGCAGACGGATAAGACTATCCGCTATGCCAACCAAGACACCGATTGGGCGCTTTTCTCTCTCCATGCTGCGGCGGAGTGTGGTCGCCTGTTGTGGGACAGACAGTGTACGGAACTGACCTTGGAGAACCCGCACTTCACGGCGGAGCAATTGGAGCGTTTGAGTAAGGATATATTGCAAGCGGCGCGAGTGCGTATGTATAAGACGGAGTTCATCTCCTGTCCGGGGTGTGGTCGTACGCTGTTCGACCTCGAGGGGACGATAGCCGAGATACGCAAGGCGTTGGCGACCGCCGTGGATACGCAGACGGGCAAGCCTCTTACGGGGTTGAAGATAGGCATTATGGGCTGTATCGTGAACGGCCCCGGTGAAATGGCGGACGCAGACTATGGTTATGTGGGCGCAGGTCGTGGGAAAGTCAGCCTCTACCGCGGTAAGGAGTGTGTCTTGAAGAACATCCCGCAAGAATCCGCCGTCGCCTCCCTCCTCCACCTCATCACCACCGACCAATTAACTAATTCCCCAATATAAACAATCCCAACTAGTCCCCCTAGATTGAACTAGTCCAACTAGTCCTCCTATTTCAACTAGCCCAACTAGATTCCCCTAGATTAACTAGATCAACTAGCCCGCCACCTGGGGGCGTGGGTGTCCTCACCCGCGGCGGTTTGGAACAAACCGTTTGACTATGCTACGCCATTGTGCATTTAGCATTATGCATTGTTGTCTGTGGCGACACGCCACCATTTAGCCTTGTCGTCCGTGGCGACACGCCACCATTTAGCATTTCTCCAAGTCTTCTTCCAAATACTGGTACACATACCCGGGGCTTTGGAAGTATAGTCCGGTCTTCGGGTTGGACAGTGCTTGATAGGTAGGAGAAGTATAGACCATATCCAGAGCCTCTGTTATGCTGACATGCCGTTTTAGCATAAGCATTTGCACCAAATCGGAGGTGGTGCTATCGACCATATAGCGAAATTGTTCTTCGGTAATACTCATATCCTCTGCAGTGTTTGAATGGCTTTTGTCGTGCAAAAGGCGTATTGGAAACTAATTCCTTTGTGGTATTTTATTTTGCGTAGGAATTGTGCGAAAGTAATGTTTTTCAGTCTGTAATTCCGAATTTGCAGCCCGATGTAGTCATCGGCTATCGGTCCGTAAACAATATCGTATGGGTGCGTAAATTGTTGGTTTTCATCGCGGTTGTTGAAGATGAACTCTGCCCATTCTCGGGAGTATGCATCGAAAGTCTTGACATTCAGTTCCCTGGAGGATAAGTACCGCTCGTCGAAATCGAATACACTCACGCAGGGTGTTCCTCCTTGCGCAAGGCAGCGTGTCTCTGCCATTTTCTCTGCCTGCTCTTGTGAATCGGATAGGTAGAATGCCTATCCGAAATCCTTGTAACGCTTTGAACACGCCAAATCGATAGTGTTGATAGGCGTGTTTGAACCGTGGTATAATCTCATTGTAGTTGCCCTCCTTGCCGACTGCACACGCCCGCCATCCACTCTACCATATCACGGAACGAGAGGGTGTGCAGGATGTCGTAATGATCGAAGAATGCTTGTACGCCGCCGTATTGGTGAATGTAGCGATAGGCTTCGCTGTCGGATAGCGAAAATCGTCGGGCGAACTCATCAACCAGTGCCACAAAGAAATCGATCTTATGTATAGTCAATTCATTCATAATCTGTTTGTTATGCCTAATGTTATGCGCTGCCGACTATGGGCTTCAACTCTCAAAGTATTTTTGACAAACATAGGAGTAATAAGTGTTATGCGCTGCCGACCATAGGTGTCAGCACTCCCTATACTCCGCAAACCATAGGTGTCAACTCTCCTCCTCCCCGTGCGTCGCATGCAAAAGTACAACTATTTCCCGAACTATCCAAATCTAACCGCCATTTACACTCGAATTTCCCCTAGCCCGTCACCTGGGGGCGTGGGTGCCCTCACCCGCAGCGATTTGGAACAAACCGTTTGACCGTGCGTTGCGGTGCCCACCTGGGGGCGTGGGTGTCCTCACCCGCGTGAGCCGCCAGGCTCAGTTGACTATGCTCTGCCCCAGATATCCGGATTCCCCGGATATCCGGTCTTTTTAGCCTAGCCCTCACCCGCAGCGGTTTGGAACAAACCATTTGACTATGCGTTGTTTTTTATGGTAATGGATATACTTGTTTGACTATACTCTGCTTTGTTTTTGAATATATTTGATATAATTTTTTGTGTATTTGGAGCGGATTAATGATAATATATGTCCATACGGCGCAGCCGTCCGTTTACAAACACTCCACTTTGTGTCCGCCACCTGGGGGCGTGGGTTGTGGACTAAGGAATTCTTATCTCGCCAAGGCTCGAACGATTATTTCTTGCTCAACCCACTGGGTTTCGCTCGCTAGGAACACCCCACTGCGCAGGGGCTTGTGGGGACCCCGTTTGACACTCAGTGTGTGCGCAGCACACATCTGTCCTCCGCTTCACCCCACCCGCGGCAGGTCGCAAGACCTGTTTGACCATACCACGCCATTGTGCATTTAGCATTATGCATTTAGCATTGTCGTCAGTGGCGACACGCCACCATTGTGCATTTAGCATTGTCGTCAGTGGCGACACGCCACCATTGTGCATTTAGCATTGTCGTCAGTGGCGACACGCCACCATTGTGCATTTAGCATTGTGTCTTCCCCATCATCATCTCCAGTATCAGGTCATCCGTCCGGCTCATGCCTTCTCGCCCGAGGCGTGTCAGGTTGTGTATCGTGCGGTCTATGTCCTCTTCCACGATGCCCTCGGTGGCGTCGGGGTAAGCGTGTTGCATCGCCAGCGTGGCGGACAGGATGGCGGTACTCACGCCGCTTGTCACTTTCAGCGCACAGCCGGGCTTGGCACCGTCGCATATCATCCCGCTGATGTTGGCAATCATGTTCTTTATGGCGTATGTTACCTCGGCGTACTCCCCGCCCATCAGGTAGGTCAAACCGACCGCCGACCCGGTCGCCGCCACCACGCACCCGCATAGGGCGGACAGCCTCCCGAGCGACTGCTTGATGTAGATAACGGTCAGGTTGCTGAGCGTCAGTGCCCGCAGCGTCTGTTCCTCGCTGCACCCCTTTTCTCGGGCGTAGAGAAAGACGGGAA
>CAVFIY010000063.1:0-8997 GCA_963622435.1 Bacteroides uniformis
GTCAAACGGTTTGTTCCAAACCGCCGCGGGTGGGGACACCCACGCCCCCAGGCGGCGGATGTGCTGCTCTCTAGTTGGATCTAGTTATATCTAGTTGAACTAGTTGGCTAGATATTCTAGAGATTCTAGGCGTTCTAGAGGGCAAAGCATAGTCAACTGAGCATGGCGGCTCACGCGGGTGGGGACACCCACGCCCCCAGGTGGCGGATGTGCTGCTGAATGCAGAATGAGCAATGGCTTGTTTGTACAAAAAAAAGGGAGTACCTTTGCGGGTACTCCTTTGGTGTTTAGTAATCCGAATTACTTAATAGGAAACTAATCGGGTTACTTCAAGAAAACAGATAAGGTTACTTCAAGAAACCGATAAGTTTACTTCAAGAAAACAGATAAGGTTACTTCAAAGAAACCGATAGGGTTACTTCAAGAAGCCGAACAGACCTTTCTTCTTAGGCTCTTCGGTTGTCTCCTCGGCAGCGGCTGCCTCGGTGGCTTGGGCGGCTGTGGAGTCTGTGGCGGTGGAGGCGGCGTCTTGCGACTCGGGCGTCCACTCCTGACGCTCCTCGATAGTACCCAACTTATCCTGCACATAGTTGATGACATCTTGCAGCCCCTCTGTAAAGTGCGCAAAATCTTCCTTATAAAGGAACAACTTATGCTTCTCAAATTGCGGTACCTCCGATTCACCGGCTGCACGCTTCTTACTTTCGGTAATGCACAAATACAAATCCTCATTACGCGCCTTACGCACATCTAAGTAGTAAATACGCTTACCCGCCTTAACGGAACGAGAGTAAACAATCTCCGGTTCCTTACGCTCTTCAAATCTACGATTTTCCATCTCTTATAATAGTGTTGTTTGAAATAATCAAGTGCAAAATTAGTGCTTTTTTTGCATAGTACAAAATTTATATGTAATTTTGCAGGTAATTTCGGGGATAAGGGGAAATTATGTCCTCTCACACCCTATACAAAACACAAAAACAAGCGACCACAACACAATGATTAACAGAACTCTCGTACGAACACGCGTGCTGCAAACACTCTATGCTTTCTACAAAACAGAGGACAAAACACAGTTGACCGCCGAGAAAGAACTCGACAAGAGTTTCGCAGACACCTACGACCTCTATATGCTGCTGCTCGATTTTGTCAGCGTGCTGACCGCTTTTGCCGAAGAGCAAATTCAACAGACCGAGCAGAAAGCCAAAGCAACGCACACCGATTATGTGCCGAACAGGCGTTTTGTACAGAATAGACTTGCCGCACAACTCTACGCAAACCGTGCGCTGCGCCACTACACTGCGAATAACAACCTCGACTGGAACGCCGGCATGAGCGGCGTGGTGGCTGTCTATAAACTACTGCTTGCCAGCCCGTTCTACGAGGAATATATGGCTGCCCCGGACTGCACCTACGAGGATGACAAGCGCATTTGGCGCAAGATATTCAGCACCATCATCCCCGCCTGCGAACCGTTCGAAGAGGCGTTGGAAGAAATGGAGATAACACTCGACCACGCGAACTGGACGACCGACCTCGGTCTGGTACTCAGTTATATTCCCAAGACACTCAAGCGATTCGAAGAGAACAGCGATGCCAAGACACCGCTGCTCGAGATGTTCGACACCGAAGAGGAACACCGCTTCGGCATCGACCTGCTGCACTACGCCCTCGACGGACACGAGGAATACGAAACACTTATCAACACGCACCTCAAGAACTGGGAGGCTGACCGCATCGCTTACATGGATCGTATCATACTCGAAGAGGCTTTGGCAGAGATTTTGCATTTCCCCAATATCGCCCTCGAAGTGTCATTCAACGAGTACATCGAGTTGAGCAAGGAATACTCCACGGGCAAGAGTTACCTCTTCGTGAACGGCGTACTGAACGAGATTGTCCTAGAGAAGAAACGGGACAACACACTGCTTAAAGCGGTAACGATGAAGGAGTAAGGGGGGAAAAACTCCCCCGACCCGACTGCAGAGGAGGGGGAGGGGATAGGTGGCATAGTTGGCATAGTATGGTCAAACGGCTCTGACGAGCCGCCGCGGGTGGGGACACCCACGCCCCCAGGCGGCGGACACAATGCACAATGCTAAATGCATAATGCTAAATGGTAAATGCACAATGCGTAATGCGTAGTTATAATGTGTAATGTGTAGGCACAATACGGTACGAGAACCGGCATGTTAATTGTCAACTGTTAATTATTAATTGAATAACTATTAATTATTAATTGAATATATGAACTTGAATTTGATTCTACTGCAGTCTCAGACAGGAGATGCAGCACAAGGAATGGCGGGCAGCCAATGGTCTTTCTGGATTATGATGATTCTCATCTTCGTCGTATTCTATTTCTTTATGATTCGCCCGCAGACCAAGAAACAAAAAGAACTGCAGAAACAACGCGACGCCATGAAGAAGGGCGACAAAGTGGTAACTGCAGGTGGTATCTATGGTGAGATTAAGGAAGTACAAGACAACGCTTTCATCATCACCATTGCCAAAGACGTGACTATCAAAGTATCGAAAGACAGCGTCTTCGCCGAGGCAGCCGAGACTCCGAAAGAGGAGAAGAAGAAAGACCTGCCGACCAAGGACGAGAAATAAAAAACCGTCATCACTTACGAGTAACAATCGTTTCTATAGGGTGTGTGCGGACTGCGTGCAGGTTGTCCGCAGGATTCACTGGAGGGATGTACTGACCTTCCTCTTCTTCGTGCTGCTCGCCACGGGGCTGTGGTACGGACACGCCATGCAGTCGGTACGCAACGCCACTATCAGCGTGCGGTTGTCCTACACAGGCATCCCCGAAGAGATCGGGCTGCAAGGCAAAGGACTGCCCACCGCCCTGCGCGTAGAGGTACGCGATGCGGGTATGCGGTTGCGCTCCTACCAAGCCAACCCGCTGCACCTGAGCATTGACCTGGCGAGCCAAGTGAAAGACAACGAAGGGACGATACGCATCTCGTCGGATGTGCTGCGCCGCAGCGTTACGGATATGCTGCAGGGTACGAGCAAACTCGTACAAGTAACCCCCGAAGAGATAGTCTGCAACTACTATCGGCAGCAGGAACGCGTCGTACCCGTGGTATGGGAGGGCGTGCTGACCCCTGCGGCGGAGTACCAACTCGTAGGCACACCCGAACTGCTGCAGAAGAGCGTGCGTATCTACGGGCAGAAAGAGCAGATTGCCGGCGTGAAACAAATAGCGACAGACACAGCGGTGCTGACACAGATAAAAGATACGGTACTGCAACGCCTTGCGCTGCACGCCCCAAAGGGCATACGCCTCGCCACGGATAGCGTGACGCTGCAGGTCATCAGCGAGCGGTTCACGGAGAAGATGTTCCGCCTGCCCCTGCAGGTGGAGGGTGTACCTGCCAACGAGCATATACGCCTCTTTCCGCACGAGGTGGAAGCCACTATTCGAGTGGGAATCAGCCACTTTGCGGAAGTAAACGAACGGGATGTGCGCGTCTATTGCACCTACCCCGCGAACAGCAAAGCGGAGAAACTGGGTGTACACATCCGCTATTCGAATCCATACATCACAAACGCCCGTGTCTATCCCAATGAGGTAGAGTTCATCATCGAAAAGCCGTCGAACGAAAAGGAGAAAAAATAAGGAGAGAGCATGAAGAAAATACAAATGGTCGATCTGCAGACGCAGTACCAACACATCAAAAGCGACATAGACCGAGGCATACAAGAGGTAATCGACTCCGCCGCATTTGTCAAAGGGCAGAAAGTAACGGACTTTCAGCACCACCTGGAGGAATACACGGGAGCGAAGCACGTCACCACCGTCGGCAACGGGACGGATGCGCTGCTGATTGCCCTAATGGGGTTGGGATTGCAACGGGGCGACGAGGTGATAACGCCGACCTTTACTTTCATCGCCACCGCCGAGGTAGCCGCCCTGCTGGGGCTGACACCCGTGGTAGTGGATGTGGATTGGAAGACGATGAATATGTCCGCCGAGTCGGTACGCAAGGCGATTACGCCCAAGACCAAAGCCATTGTACCCGTACACCTTTTCGGGCAATGTGCCAACATGGAGGAACTGATGGCGATTGCTCGGGAACATAACCTCTTTGTGGTGGAAGATGCGTGCCAAGCCATAGGAGCGAAATACACTTTCAAAGACGGGACGACCAAACAGGCGGGGACGATGGGCGACATCGGCTGCACCAGTTTCTTCCCCTCGAAGAACCTCGGCTGCTACGGCGACGGAGGGGCGATATTCACCAACGATGACGACCTGGCGGCACGCATGCGGGCGATTGCCAACCACGGTATGGTGGTGCGCTATCACCACGACATGATAGGTGTAAACTCCCGCCTCGACAGTATTCAAGCCGCCGTATTGGACGCCAAACTGCCGCACCTAGACGAATACATCGCCGCCCGCCAAAAAGCCGCCGCCTACTACGACCGTGCATTTGCGGGCAATGAGCATATCCTGCTCCCCGAACACGAACCCCACGCCACGCATGTCTATCACCAGTACACACTCCGCCTGGTGGGCGTGAACCGCGATGCGCTGCGGGAGGCACTGGCAGAGAAGGGCATACCCGCTATGGTGTATTACCCCGTGCCGCTCCACCTGCAGAAGGCATACCAAGACCCGCGCTACAAAGCAGGGGATTTCCCCGCTGCAGAGCGGCTCGCCGAGTGCGTACTGTCGCTGCCGATGCACACCGAACTCGACGAAGAGCAATTGGCTTATATCACCTCGACCGTACTGGAACTAGTCGGCAATACTCACTCATAGACTACCGCCTATGTCATCGTCCTTATCGCTCACACAACAGCAGAAACTGCAGACCAAACTATCGCCTACGCAAATACAGGTGATACGCATGCTCGAACTGCCGTCGGTTGAACTGCCCCAGCGTATCAACGAGGAGTTGCAGGAGAACCCAGCCCTGGAAGAAGGACATGACACCGACACCAACAACGGCGAAGACTACAACGAAGAGGAGGATTACAACAACGCAGACGATTACAACCCCTCGGAGGACGGGGGCTACGACGGCGATGAGCGGGCGAACGAAGACCCGCTACAGAACGACGAGTTCAACTACGACCAGTATGTGAACGACGACGAGACACCGGAGTATATGCTGCACGCCAACAACGGCATGCCCGAGACAGACGGACAGGATATTGCGTTCTCGGGCGGAACGAGTTTCACGGAAGAACTGAAAGCGCAGATTTACCTGACGAAGATGACCAAGCCGCAGCGGCACATCGCCAAGTGGGTACTGGGGAACATAGACGACGACGGCTATCTGCGGCGCACAATAGAACAGTTGGTGGACGACTTGAGTTTCCAAGAGGGGCTGACCGTAACGGACGAGGAGATGACGGACATTGTAAACCAAATAAAGCAGTTCGACCCGCCCGGAGTAGCCGCAGCCAACCTGCAGGAGTGTCTGCTGACGCAATTGCGTCGCAAGACAAGCACGCCTGCCATTGCGCTGGCTATCAAGATACTGGAGAACTACTTCGAGCCGTTCAGCAAGCACCATTTCGACAAAGTAATGCAGCGGTTGGGCGTAACGGAAGAGCAGTTCAAAGCGGCAGTGGATGAGATACTGCGCCTCAGCCAAAAGCCCGCCAACGCCTTTACGGGGAACATATACGAGACGCAACGCTCCGCCATCATACCCGATTTCTTTGTGGAGAACCGCGACGGCGAACTGATACTGACGCTCAACACGGGCGATATACCCGAACTGCATGTCAGCCGCGAATACAGCGATATGCTGCAGCAGTACACGAAAGGAAAGGTGACACCCGCCTCGAAAGAAGCCGTGCGTTTTATCCGCAACAAGATAGATGCCGCCCGCTGGTTCATCGATGCCATTCGGCAGCGCAACGAGACGCTCACCCGCACGATGACGGCGATATTGCAGTTCCAGAACGACTTCTTCTTGGAGGGCGACGAGACGATGCTCAAGCCGATGATTCTGCAGGACATTGCCGACAAGACAGGCTACGATGTCAGCACTATCTCGCGCGTGAGCAACAGCAAATATGTACAGACCCAGTTCGGCATCTACCCGCTCAAATACTTCTTCTCGGAGTCGATGACCAACTCGCAGGGCGAAGAAGTCTCCACACGGGAGATAAAGCACATCCTGCAGGAGATAATCTCCAACGAAGACAAGACGCAGCCGCTCAACGACGACCGACTAGTGGAACTGCTCAACGCTTACGGTTATGTCATCGCACGCCGCACCATTGCGAAGTACCGCGAGCAGTTGGGCATACCCGTGGCGCGGTTACGGAAGACGGTGATGAAGTAATTAGGAATTAGGAATTAGGAATTACTACTATCGTATAGATGCCATAGTGCAGTTGTAAGCAATTGATATTTATGCACTTATAAGTACTATTCGATTTCTCGATTTGAAATCTGTTGTCGAGGGAGGGGAATAAACCGGAGACATTTGAAGTTGGCGTAGCGGACGCAGGCATAGTATGGTCAAACGGCTCTGGCGAGCCGCCGCGGGTGGGGACACCCACGCCCCCAGGCTGCCGGATGTGCTACTTTGTGTAGGGGTACACAGTCTGTATTATCCAAGTTATCGCAACAGTAGTAATTAAGAAAAGTGTTGAGAGTTGGGAGGAGTTCGGTGAGGTGGGTTGAGGTTTAAGAGTATAATTGTTTATGCAGAGAGTGTTACATATATTGGCGCAGGTGTGGAGCGTGTTGCTCTATCCCTTGTTCATACCAACATACGGTATGCTCCTGTTCTGTATTGCTTTCTCGCACGGACGGGGTATGCTGCCCGCCGTATGGTGGTGGGTATGCATAGGAAGCACCTTTGTCATTACCTGCTTCATTCCCTTGACCTCTATTCTGCTACTTATGCGCACCAAGCGCGTCAAAGACCTCTATATAACCGACGCCCAAGAGCGCACCACACCCTATATCTATACCCTACTCTGCTATGGTTTCTGGTGCGTGCTGCTCTTCCGACTGCATGTTCCCCTTGCCGTTTCGTTCTCCGCTGTGGGGGCGACGGTGGCGTTGCTACTCGTGTTGCTGATTAACCTACGGTGGAAGATTTCCGCCCACCTAAGCGCCTTCGGAGGACTGATAGGAGGCGTGATGAGTTACTATATGTCGATAGAAGCGATGCCGTCCGTAGGGCTTGGAGTGGCACTGCTCGTCGCTGCGCTGCTGCTGATGTACGCCCGCCTGTATGTGGAGGCACACACCTCGCTGCAAGTGGTTTCCGGGTTCCTCTTGGGACTGCTCTGTACTTTCCTGCCTAACATCTTCATCTACTATGCGTACTAAACTCTTGTCGCTGCTTATCTGTCTGTTGTGGGCAGGTGCACTCTTGGCACAGCCGCTCAGCGAACAGGCGCAGGTGTCGCTGCTCACTTGCGGACCCGGGCAGGAACTGTACGCCCGCTATGGGCATACCGCCCTGCGTGTGGCAGACCCCGTGAACCAACTCGATGTCGTCTTCAACTACGGCATCTTCGACTTCAACACCGACCATTTCTATTGGAAATTCATGCGGGGCGAGACCTACTACCAACTGGGCATTGAGACTTGGGACGATTTCCAATGGAGTTACGCCTATCAGCACCGCACGATTGTGGAGCAGCCACTGAACCTGACGGCGGCACAGAAGCAACGCCTGTTCGATGCACTCGTGGAGAACTACCGTCCCGAAAACCGCTACTACCTCTATAACTTTGTGACCGACAACTGCGCCACTCGCCCCTACTACCTTATCAAACAAGCGGTGGGCGATACCATTCGTTCGACCTACACGGGGGCGGAAGGGCAGACCTATCGACGATTCCTGCGCCACTACACCCGCCCCGCCTCGTGGGCGAATTTCGGGATAAACCTACTCTTCGGACGGCGTGCCGACCGACCTATGCACGGGGAGCAACGGCTGTTCCTACCCGAAGAACTGATGTACTACATGGACTGCGCCACCACTGCCGACGGCACACCGCTAGTGGCAGAGCCTGCCGCCCAACCGTTTACGATTGCGCCCGTGCCGTGGTACGCAACCTGGTATGCGGGCATCGGGCTGTTCGGCGTGCTAATGCTGGCACTGAACCTCTTCGACCGACATAGAGGCAAACTCTCGTGGGGCGTGGATGTGCTGCCGGGCGTAGTGTATCTTATCGTGCTGCTGCTCGTCGGCTTCCTCACTTTCTTCTCGCTGCACCCGCTCGTCGGCTTCGGGTGGCGGCTACTGATTATTCCCGCTATACACGCATGTACAAGACTGGTCTATATTCTTCGCTAACCCGCTCGTGCTTCCGCCGAGTGGGACTGCTGCTCGCTATTCTGCTATCCGTACGGAGTGTTTCGGCTGCGCCGCGCCTGACCGTGGTGGCGGTGGTGGACGGCATGAGCGAACAGAGCCTGTCGCTCCTGCGCCCCTATTGGGGGAAGGGCGGGCTGCGGACGCTGAGCGAAGAGGCGTTTCAGACGGTGGTGGACTACCCGCACTTGGTCTATGGCGGCAACGAGACGACGGCGACGCTGATGACCGGCACGACGCCGATGGAACACGGGTATGCGGGGGATTACTACTATCAGCGGCGCACGCGGGAAGCCACGGCACTACTCGCCGACCACAGCGTACAGGGTATAGGCACAAAGGTGCAGTTCTCGCCCCGTGCGTTGCTCGCGCCGACACTCACCGACAAGATGCGTATCCGCTACGGCGAGAAAGCCAAACTCTACGCCGTAGGGATTCACCCCGAGACGACCGTCCTGCTCGCGGGGCATGCTGCCAATGCCTGCTGCTGGATAGACACGACCGAACAGCACTGGGCGACGACCTCGTACTATCAGGGCGGGCTGCCGAGTGCTGCCGACGAGCAGAACACCAACGGACGCTTCACCGAGGTGGCGACCCGTGTGTGGACGCCCCGTATGGATATACCGATGTACAACTGCCCTACCGACCGAGAGCGCAAGAAGAGTTTCTCCTACGC
>CAVFIY010000064.1:0-8992 GCA_963622435.1 Bacteroides uniformis
ATGACTATTAGAAGGGTATATACCCTTTTACAGACTGCAAAATGACTATTAGGTCTATCTTTGCAGCAGATAACTATTTCGTATAGAATAATCCAATGTGCAACTCTAAAAAATAAAGTGCTATGAAAATCGTATTGTTAGTTTACGGCATCTCATGGGGTATTTTACTCTTGATTTACCTCTATTCTAAATTCTTCCAAAAGCCAGAGAAAAAACGCCCCTATCTTCACAGACAAGAACCTTGGTATCTTGATGTGTCTTTAATCGTCTTTGCCCCATTGGTGGTGTTGCTTGCGCCCTATATCTTGATAAGCGATGTGATAAAAAACAAGAAACAAGAGAAGTGGCAGAAAGAACAAGAAGAGAAGGATAGAAAACTTAAGATTAGGAAGGCTGAAGTCTTACACCATTTCAAAACAGGTACTGTCGTCCCTATTCAATCCGAGTGCGTAGAAAAAGGGCGACAGTTGATGAATATCGTGCGAGAGAAAGATTATTCGCATATTTTAGACTGTCTGAATCATTTGCATCTCCCGACAGGATGTACATTGGATGTAAAACTTCCTCAACAAACAGGTATGGGCGGCGGTAGCAGTCTGCCTGTTACAACCCCTACCGGAGTCACTCGAGATGTTTTTCGCACCATTACGGTGGAAGACTCGCCGCAGGGAGCAATAGAAGTCTATCTCTTGTACAAAATGCGGCACTACCTCCCCGCATTTTGGCATGAAATTTATTCCTCAAGAACATACATCTATTCAATGGACGATTTGGTAAACATCCGCCCGCTCAAAGAAGATGAGACATTCAGTTTTATTGAGGATTTGAAACAGTTCGATGTATTTCCTCGAGTGGTCCAAAACAGTGGCAAATACTACATTAGTTGTTGTTATTGGACGAATTGGGGCGGATTGAAAAGGGAACATGTCGAAGTCGAACTCAAGGATAACAAAGTATCCAATATCTTCGACGCAGACACAACGACCCTATATAAATACGACTGCGGCATCGTTTTTTAATTCGATACCGTCTATTTCGTTCTCTACGCAATATGTCCTATACCGTCATTCTACTTTTTCTATTTGCGCTCTGCATTTTGTCCTTGAGAAAGGGGACGCAATATCTCAAGCAGCAAGGACTGTGGGCAGAGAAGAAAGTGGACTCTCTATTGCAATTGTTGCCTAATAATGAGTATATCATACTCAATGATCTTATGCTCCCCACTCGCTACGGCTCGACGCAAATAGACCATGTTGTACTCTCTACGAGTGGCGTATATGTCATCGAAACGAAGGACTACAGCGGCAAAATAACGGGCAACGAGAAATCCAAGCAATGGGAACAGAATATCCAAGGCTATCGTTACAAGACGGGCAATGCACTCCGTCAAAATAGGGCACACATTGAATGGTGAGTGGTTTGGGTGACACACTGCCATTGTATATTATGAATGGTTTGTTGTCTGCGGCGACACGCCACCATTGTTTGTTGTCAGTGGCAACACGCCGCAGTGTCGGGGAGGGGTGGGCGGCGGAACGCACGGATAATCAAGTAGATACCTATTATAATAAATGGTATGCTGAGCCATTGCCCCATATTGAGCAGGTGTCCTGCCTCGAACGCCTCTTGGTCGTTCTTGATGAACTCCAGCCCGAAACGGGTGACGAACACTATCTCGAAGAACACGCCTAGCAGCAGCCCCTCACGGCGATACGCCTTGCCCCGCCAATACATCGGCCAGACAACGAGCAATGCCACAAGGCAGTAGAGCATCTCGTAAATCTGCGTCGGGTGGCAGGGGACGGTTTCCCCGTTCTGCACAAAGATAAAGCCCCACGGCATCGTGGTCGCACCCCCGTAAATCTCACTGTTCATCAGGTTTCCGAGGCGGATACACATTGCCGTCAGGCAGACCCCGATGCAGAGGCGGTCGAGAATCCATATCCACGAGGTGTGGAACTGCGGGGACTTGGAAAACTCCTTTTTGTTGAGCAGCCATGCCGCCAGGATAAGACCGATTGCCCCGCCGTGGCTCGCCAGTCCGCCCTCCCAGATTTTGAGCAGTTTGAGCGGGTGCTCGATATAGGGGTTGCGGTATTTGATAGTCCACCCGAATATCTGCACGGGGTCGGTCGAGATGCTCATCGCGCGGCAGTAGCCTGCGAGGGCGGGATTGGTCACATCGTGCCATTCATAGAACCAGCAGTGCCCCAGGCGTGCGCCGATTATCACCCCCAGCACCATCCAAATAAAGAGTTTATCCACCCAACCCTCGGGGCAGTTCTCGTGTTTGTAGAGTTTGACTTGCACGAGGTAGCAGAGGTAAATGCCTATAGCCCAGAGCAATCCGTACCAGCGGATGCCTCCGTCCCCGATGTGTATGATGATAGGGTCTATGTTCCAAGTAATAAAATCCAACATGTTTTGACTGCGTATTTATGACGATTGTGTTGTTGACTGCGTGTTTATGACGATATGTTAATGACGATATGTTTGTGTCTGTGTGTTTAGGGACTAGCCGTTGCTTGACTATAGAATATGTATATTATTTGTTAACAACTTACCGCCTACGAACGGGGTAAGAACAGGGTAACATCAGGGTAAGAACAGGGAATACTATCAATTAACAGTTAATAATTAACAATTAACATGCAAGGTGTGCCATTGTAAATTATGCATAAAGAATTGTGCATTGTTTATTGTCCGTGGCGACACGCCACCATTGCCCCCCCCCTGCATATTGATTCCTAATTCCTAATTCCTAATTCCTAATTGATTATCGCCCCCATTTCAGTTTGTCCCGCAGGGCGTTGAGGAAACTGTTCTCGCCCACTTGCACTACCTTAATAGTATAAGGTGCACGCTCGATGTGTAGGGCGATGTCGGTGCTGAATATCTGACTGCGCCCGTCAACGCTAATCATATAGTTGCGATAGCGGCTCGTCACGCGGATGTCGAATTTCCAGTCGTCGGGGACGACTATCGGGCGCACGGTCAGGCTGTGCGTGGCGATAGGTGCCAGGATGATTCCCCGTGTCTGCGGCACGAGTAGAGGCCCTCCGATAGAAAGGTTGTATGCCGTACTGCCTGTCGGAGTAGAGAGTACCAGACCGTCGGCGTGGTAGGTGTGGAGCGGCTCGCCGTTCGCACTGACCTCGACGGAAATCATACTGCTCATACCTTGTTTCATTATCGCCACCTCGTTGAGGGCGTTGGGTGCCATTATCAACCCCTCGCGCCCGCAGCGCACATTGAGCAGCGAGCGTTGCTCGATAGTGTACTGACCGTCAACCAGTTGGCGCATAATCGTGTCTACATCTTTGGTCTGCACATCGGCGAGGAAACCCAACTGCCCGCAGTTCACACCGATGATAGGGATGTTCTTCGCCCCAATCGCCGCTGCCGTGGTGAGGAAAGTGCCGTCGCCGCCTATCGACATGGCGAAATCCACCGCCTCGTTGTAGGGGTTCGCGGTGTCGTCGCCGAACTGTCCGTCCTCGGGGAATGGGGGATAATCGCGGAGATTCAGTTCTTGTCGGAGTTCCTGCGAGAGGAGTACATTCACTCCTTTCTGCTCCATAAATCCCAGAATATGAGATACTTCCGTGAGCGTGTTCTCCTTTTGGGCGTTTCCGAATATCGCAATGGTCATGGTTTGCCTGTTTTGTAATAGTGCGCAAAGTTAGTCCTTTTTCTTGAAATACACAAGAGGGTAGGGGATTTTGTTTGCGCTTGACTTCGTGTTGTTTTTGTAGTTCGTGTTGCCTGCCAATTAGTCCAATTAGTCTAATTCGTCCAATTGGTCTAATATGTCTAATTTGTGTAACTCATAAAAAAGTTGTACCTTTGCCTGCCGAATAATATAACTCGGCACTTAACCCTATGGATATCCAGAACTACATCGCCGCTAATCGGGAGCGGTTCATCAGCGAATGGGCAAGTCTTATTCGCATTCCCGGTGTCAGTTGCCAACCGGAACACCACGCCGACATGCTGCGCTGCGCGGAGCGGTGGCGTGAACTGTTGCTCGCTGCGGGCTGTCAGCGGGCGGAGGTAATGCCCTCAGCGGGCAATCCGTTTGTCTTCGCCGAATACACGCCCGACACGCCTGTGGAGAAGACCGTGCTGGTTTATGCGCACTACGATGTGATGCCCGCCGAGCCGCTCGAGCAGTGGCAGTCCGACCCGTGGGAACCCTCTGTGCGCAACGGACGGCTCTATGCGCGTGGGGCGGACGACGACAAGGGGCAGGCGATGATTCAGGCAAAGGCGTTTGAGTACCTCGTGCGCCACGACCTGCTGCGCTGCCGTGTGAAGTTCATCTTCGAGGGCGAAGAGGAGATAGGCAGCCCCTCGCTTGAGGCTTTCCTCACCGAGCATAAGGAACTGCTGCGCTGCGATATTATCCTCGTCAGCGACACTTCGATGATAGGCAAAGACACTCCCTCGCTTACGACCGGTCTGCGCGGACTTGCCTACTGGCAGATAGAGGTTACGGGGCCTAATCGGGATTTGCACTCGGGGCATTTCGGCGGTGCGGTGGCGAACCCCATTAACGCCCTCTGCACGATGTTGAGTAAGGTGGTGGACGACCACGGGCGCATTACCATTCCGCATTTCTACGCCGCCGTGCTGCCTATCCCCGAGGCGGAGCGGGAGATGATTGCTCATATCCCGTTCGATTTGGAGACGTACAAGCAGACGATAGGGGTTGATGCCGTGGCGGGTGAAGAGGGGTATTCCACGCTGGAGCGCAACTCCTGCCGTCCGTCGTTCGATGTATGCGGTATCTGGGGCGGCTACACGGGCGAGGGGAGCAAGACCGTCCTGCCGAGTAAGGCGTATGCCAAGGTGTCCTGCCGCCTGGTGGCGAACCAAGACCACGAGCAGGTTTCCCAAGCCTTCTGCGACTATATGCAAACGCTTGCCCCGGCGGGTGTGCGGGTGGAGGTGACACCGATGCACGGCGGGCAGGGCTATGTCTGCCCGATAGACATCCCGGCGTATAAGGCGGCGGAGAAGGGCTTCGAGGTGGCATTCGGTAAACGCCCGTTGGCGGCACGCCGAGGAGGGAGTATCCCGATTATCTCTTCGTTTGAGCAGATACTGGGCGTGAAGACTATCTTGATGGGCTTCGGTCTGGAGCAGAACGCCATCCACTCGCCCAACGAGTCGATGGACTTGGAGGTGTGGGAGAAAGGTATCATCGCCGTCACGGAGTTCTATCAGACATACCAAGACCTCTAATTCTCAATGCTAAAACAACTCAACCACTTTCCCTATGCGAATCACGATTGTCGGGCAAGGCAATGTTGCCACCAGCCTCCATGCGGCTTTTTTGAAGAACGGTGTGCGGACGGACATGGTCTCGAGCCGTGAGGGCTTGGAGGCACTTCCCGCCGCCGATGTGTTTATCTATGCCGTGCGCGATGAGGCGTTGGCGAGTGTCGTTGCCCGCGTGCATGCCCCCTCGGCGCTCCACCTCCACACCTCCGGCACGATGCCGCTCTCGGTCTTCGGCAGCGACAAACCCCATGCGGGCGTGCTGTATTTCTTCCAGTCCTTTTCCAAGGCGCAGCCGATAGACGATTTCTCTGCTATTCCGGTCTTTATCGAGGGGCAGCACATCGACGATGTGAGTGCTATCTATACCCTGGCGCAGACGCTGACCTCGCGTATCTACGAGACCGACCAACACGACCGTGAGCGGCTGCATGTGGCGGGGGTCTTTGCCAATAATTTCACGAATGAGATGTATGCCATTGCGGCGGAACTGCTGCACGATACGCATATCCCTTTCGCCGCCTTGCTGCCTCTGATAGACCAAACGGCAGCAAAGGTGCATACACTCACCCCCAAGGACGCACAGACAGGACCCGCTCGCCGTGGGGACACAGCAGTAATGGCGCACCATCTCTCGCTCTTGGATAAGGAGGACTACCGCACGCTCTATCGCCTCCTCTCGAAACTGATAGGGGAGAATTTGTAATACCGACCTCCCCATACCCCTCCATAGGGAGGGGCTTCTAACTACTCTGTATTACCCCTCATTTTTACTACTCTGTATCCCCCTCTCTGAGGGGGCAGGGGGAGTCTCATTCCTCGTACCGCCAGTACTCGCAGGCAGCGAGGAGGAACGCCCCGACACCGAAGTTGCTCTCGGAGGCAGCGTCTATCTGTTGGGTGGGGATGGCACGGTCGCCGATAGGCTGTACATACCCCACGGCACCGTTGGGCTGTAGAGCGGTTCGGGTGAGGTAGTCCCATACCGCGTCTATCGTCTGTCGATACTCCGCTCGGGGCAGTATGCCGTTGTTTACTCCCCACAGTATGCCGTAGAGGAAGAACGCTGTGCCGCTGGTCTCGGGGCCGGGGGCGTGTGCTTCGTCGAGCAGCGAGCGGCTCCAATACCCCGCGGGGCGTTGTACATCGCGGACGGCTTTCGCCAAGCGTTGGTATTTGGTGAGGAAAAAGGCGTAGTGCCGATAGTCTTTTGGCAGGTCTTGTAGGACTTTTGCCAGCCCTGCCAGCACCCAGCCGTCGCCCCGTGCCCAGAAGTCTTTCTGCCCGTTGATGGTAGTGTGTGCGGGATAGACATAGCGGGCATCGCGGTAGTACAGCCCCGTCTCGTGGTCGAGCATCAGACTGTCGGAGTAGAGTAGGTTCGTGTATAGTTTATCCAGGTAAGCAGTGTCGCCCGTGAGGACGAACAGTTTGGTCATCACGGGCATGACCATGTAGAGTGCATCGCACCACCACCAGTAGTCGGCGGCGACGCTCCGCACCTCGTACCCCATTACCTCTTTGGCACGAGCAATCTTGTGCGGGTCGGCATGCCCAGTCTGCTCTTGCTCAATGCGATAGAGGTCGATGTAGGTCTGGAAACATATCTGCCAGTCGCCGAAGAGGACATAGTCTTGCCCCTCTCCGTAGTCTTTGTATTTCCATTTAGCGGTGTCCGCTTCGGTGGCGCCGCACCAGCGGTTGTGTTCCGCCCAGCGGGTGCTGTAGGCGAGCATGGCGGTGTCGTGGAGGGTGCGATAGACCTCGATGTTCCCCGTGTGGTAAGCGGCGTTGTCCCAGAAAGCATGGCTCTCCGCAGGACGGTTCGCCTGCCAATAACTGTTCACACGGCGAATAATCTCTTCCGTCTGCGCCGTACTCTGTGCCGCCCTCTGCGCCACACACTGTTCTGTACTCTGTTCTGCATTCTGCGCCACACTCTGCGCCGCACAACTAAGTGCAACCAGCAATGTCGCAATACTAATCGTAAGATGTTTCATAGTTAAAGTTATTAGGTGTTCTAATCCCCCTCTTTGAGGGGGTAGGGGGAGTCTCATTACCATTTCTCTTCCGTCCGTATCTCATCTTTCCATACATGGTCTTTGGGGAACGCCTCGCCGTTCCAGGCTTTGACTTGCGTCCACGGCGCGGCGGGGGCAGTCCAGAACGGGTGTGCGGCGGGCAGCCCCAGTGGCAGGAAGACCAGCGATGCCATGTAGAGCGACCCGTTGTTTGTGTACCAATCGGCGATGTCGGGTTGCTTGCCGCAGAAACCTATCTGCAGAAACCCGCCCTCGTTGTAGTTCTGACCGTGGTCGTACATACGGTGCAGCACTTGCGTCAGGGCGGCGCGCACTTGCCCGTTGCTCAGTTCGTCGGGCAGCGTCTTGTGCCACACCATGAGGGCGAGGGGCTGCATGGCGGCGGTGCGGTAGGTGCTGCTGCGTCCGAAGACGGGGAACGTGCCTTCGGGAGAGATGAAACGCTCCAGTAGAACGGCGTAGCGTTGGCAGCGTCGCAGGGCGCGCGCACGGTATGCCGCATAGTCGAGTCGAGTATCTGCCCCCGCATCGACCATCGCCTGCAGGGTCTCCAGGTACATCGGATGGAAGACATAACTGCTGTAGTAGTCAAACGCAAAGGCGGGACCGTCGCTGTACCACCCGTCGCCCGTGTACCACTCTTCCATTTTTCGGCAGGCGGAGTTCACGCGGTAGGTGTCGTATTCGCCTCCCGCCTTGGCGATGAAACTCTCGATGAGGGCGGAGAAGAGCAACCAATTGGTGTAGGGTGGGTCTATCTTGCGTAATCGACTGAACTCCTGCAGGTAACGGACTTTGGTCAGACTGTCGAGCGGCACCCAGAGGGCATCGTATGCACGCAGAAAACTCTCGGCGATGTAGGCGGCATCCACGAGGTTCTGCCCTGTGATGCCCCAACAGAGGTAGTCAGGACTGTCGGGGTCAACGGCGTTGCGGTAGGAGGCAAGCGCCCACTGCCGCAGTTGCGCCCGCTGCCTGCCCTCAGGGCAGTCATCGTCGGGGAGGGCGAGCCAGGGGGCAATACCCGCCATCAGCCGCCCGAAGCACTCCATGTAGAGTACGCGTCGGTCGCGGTCGTCGAAGCAGGGGCTGAACTCCACTTGCATGTTCTTTCGGAGTTCACCCCGTGCCATGTTCTCCAAGACGGGTTGCGCCATTTGGTACGCCAAGCCGCTCCAGTACGCGCGGTCGTCGGGAGGGAGTTGCTTACGAGTTGTTCGAGCAGAGAGAGGTAGGCATACTACCAATAGACAGAAACATAATAAACTGTGTTTCATAGCGTTAGGTATTAGGTTAATTGTGTACGGATAACTGTGTACAGTATACGGTTATCGGTGTACGGTATTTCGGTTATCAGCGTACAATGTACGGTTAACTATGTACAATGTACGGTTAACTATGTATAATGTACGGTTATCGGTGTAAGGTGTTTCGGTTATCTCTTTCTCGGTTGTGCATCCCTATTCGTTCGGATAGACATATACCCCGATAAGACACGGCAAAGGTACAACTATTTTTTGACACCGCCAAACCGAACCGCATATTTTCATTCCCCGCCTCTATGCCGTTAGAATGCCGCTTGTATGCCGTCTATCCCCCTACCATTACGGTAGATACACGGTAGATACACGGTAGATACACGGTAGATAAAGCCGAGAATATAACAC
>CAVFIY010000065.1:0-8954 GCA_963622435.1 Bacteroides uniformis
TTACTCTACTCCCAACTGCTGAGTAAGTCCCGACTACCCTACTTATAAGCCCTCGATGACACCACACTCAAGTCCCCCTTATCGAACACGAAAAAAGGCTGCCTGACCTCATCGGTCGAGCAGCCTTGCAATTTAGAGAACGGCGAAGATTCTACTTCCGTACCCACACACGAGTTATCTCGGAGATAAACAGTTGGTGGCGTGTCGGGTCGGTGTCGTAGTGCGTGTTCTGTATGATAGACGACTGATAATCAGCAGTCAGCGCATCCGTATCCAGCCTGTTTTGGTACATATTCTTGCACTCTATTACCATGCGCGCCTCGCTGAAAGTCATCAGTCCGGACGGCGTTGCGAAGGGTGTCAGCCCCGCATTCTTCACTTTGTCATCTGTGCGCCCCGTCTGTATGCCGCAGATACGCAACGCCGAGCGGTACTCCTCGTCGAAGAACGACAGCGTGTACGCCTGTTCCCGCTGCAGGAACTCGTAGGTGTAGCGCGATTCGCGCACCATGATAAACGCCGCAGGATGTCCCCACGCCATGCCGAACGCACCCCACGCCGCCGTCATTGTGTTGAACGACAGCGCATTACCGGCAGTGATAAGCATCCACTGATTTCCGATTAGGTCAATCGCATTGCCTTGTATCTCTGTGGCGGGGATAGACACATACTGCTCGTCCCATGCCGACGCAACTGCCGCCGTGTCAGCGGTGTTAACTGCCTCTGTATCTGTTTGTTGAGTCATCTTTGAGCAAGCCGAAAAAGTAAAAAGCACCAATGTCAGTGCATAGCAAAAAATTCTTTTCATATCGTTTATGCGGGGTTTGTTTGTGCCTTAACGGGGCGAAAGCGTTTGGAGAGTGAGAAACACCAGTAGAGCAGCGTCAGGAGTGCCAGCGTGCCGCCCACATACCCGATAGCCGCTATCGATATGTGTGTGCAGACTTGCCCGCCGACCAATGAACCGGTGGCGATGCCGAGATTGAATATGCCCGACGAGATAGACATCGCCACGGGCGTGGCATCGGCGGTGGTGTGGTTGATTATCTCATTCTGGAACGACACATTGTACGCCGTCGCCGCCATACCCCAAAGGGCGCACACGGGAATGACCCACGCCCCGAGTGTCGCCATCGGCGCCAGAATCAACTGACAAACGCAGATACCGCCTATCGAAAGGGCGATAAACCGAATGGGGTTGCGGGTGTAGTATTTCGAGAACAGATAACTGCCCACCACGCCGAAACAGCCGAAGAGCATCAGGGCGGCCGTCACCCAATCGTGCGTCAGATGTGCCACTTGCAGCAGGAACGGCTCGATGTAACTGTACCCCACATAGTACGCAGTGGCGAACCCAAGCGTCAGTATGTAAATGCCAATCAAGATAGGGTTCTTGAGCAACGCAGGCAGTTGCTTGATAGAAAAACCTCCGTTCGCAGGCACGGCGGGAAGTGTAAAAAAGAGATAGGCTAACACTGCGAATGAGAACACTCCGATACTCAAGAAAGTCATTCGCCACCCAATATAGAGTCCGATGACACGCCCGATGGGCATACCGAGAATCATCGCCACCGAGGTGCCGGTTACAATCATACTCAGTGCCAGTTGGCGTTTGTTGGCGGGGACGATACTCGCCGCCAAGGGCGAAACGATAGACCAGAAGATGGCGTGTGTGCAGGCAACGCCAATACGCGAGAGCATTAGCATAGCATAGTTCTGCGCCATCGAAGAGCAAAGTTGGAACACCACAAAACCTGTCACGACCCACAGCATGAGTTTGCGCAGGTTCACTTTCGAGACCGCCAGCATGAGTGGCAGCGAGAGCAGCATCACCATCCACGCATAAACAGAAATAAGCATACCTGCACCGGATTCGGTGAGGTGGAACTCGTTGGCGATGTCCGTAAGAAGAGCAATGGGGATAAACTCCGAAGTGTTGAAAACGAAAGCCGAGCAGGTCAGCCCAATCAGCGGCAGCCAGTGCCGCCAAGTCATTTTTGTTTCCATTTATAACAGACTAAATACCGCCCTTACTGTACAAAAACAGTGCCAAATACGATATACGAAATACATTATCAATAACTTATCTATACCCGACGACTATCTTTCTTGTGAACGGACGGCTATCGCCGTATTGTCATCCATTAGACACAAAAAAAGCGCAGCACTCACGCCACGCTAAATATATTTACAGCAAACACTATGTACATCAACAGCCAAACTTCTTAATTCTTAATTCTTAATTCATAATTGAATACAGGAAGACATCACCGTCTTCTGTCCAATGTGGGAGGAGTGCCACCTGCTTGTAGCCGAGGCGGCGGAAGAGGTGTTGGCAGGGGGTGTTCCAAGCGCCGATGTGTGCATAGAGCAGGCGCAAGTGCAGTACATCGAAAGCATATCGCCCGATGAGGCGTACCGCCTCCTTGCCCAAGCCTTGCCCTCTCCTGTCGGGGGCGATATAAATACCGACGGCGGCTTTACGGTTGCGTATATCCAAGTCGAATAAGTCCACACACCCGACAGTCAGTGTCCCGTCCCCGCTCTGTGCCTCCCCCATTCTTACCCCCTTTCTCTCTGCACTTTCCACACTCTCTGCCGCATTCCCACTCTGTTCTTCGACGATAAGTCGCAGTTGCCCATCGCGATAGATGTCGCCCGTTGTGGACTCGATGTAGGCACGCAAATCCTGTTGCGAGAGAGGATTATGCGTATCTCCGTCTCGCCACGCCGCTGCATCATTCTCCCATTGATAGAGAAACGGCAGGTCGGTAGGTTCCAATTTCCGCAAGCGCACCATTCTATACACCTCCCAATAACATATTCTGCAACTATAAAATACTAAATACCAAGCAATTACAAACTACAACGCAATTCATAATTCTTAATTCTTCATTCATAATTCCTCCCTATTCTCCCAGCAGGCGAGCGAGGAAACTCTTCTTCTTGCGGGGACGCATATCCTCCAGACTGTCTTGCGGAACGGGGCGCAGCGCATTACCCGAATGTATCATTTGGTAGATAACACCCCAGTCGGGCAGTCCGCCCAGGTTATGGTCATCGATGAACACATCCGCCGACAACTTACGGTTAGGGCGGTTCTCAGGGTCTTCCTCGGGATAGTTAGAATTGACGGCATAGAACTCCAAACCTCTTGACTTACAATAATCTACCGCCTCTTGCAGCAGCTCTCCCTCACGCACAGACCAGAGAATGAGTTGGTGATGGTCTTCTGCCTGTAGTTTCTTCAGCGTTTGAATGGCAAAAGGAATGGGCTTACCGATAGCAGGGTATTCGTGTGTGACGATAGTACCGTCAAAATCTACTGCGATAATCATAATGGAATTAAGAATTAAGAATTACGAATTAAGAATTAATAGAAAAGGATGAAGGAATTAGTATGTTTCTGTGTGGGTGTCTTGGGGCTGCAACTCGATTTGCATCTTCGCCACTGTCGGTTTGGTGAAGTACCACGCAATGGCAGCAATCACCGCCACCCACAACATCGAGCGATACCCCCCGAAGAGATAGAACGCCACAATACCGAACACCATCGCATTGCTCACCACCACAATACGCACCGCCGCATACCGACGATAGAGCCGATACTGCTGTGCCTTATCCTCTATCTTGCTCAGTTTCATACAGATACGCTTAAACCCATACAGCCCGAGCGGGATAGTAAGCAGCGCATCGAGTATCACAACATACTGAATAGCCTTGCCCGCGGCGGACATCGTGTCGAGCGGCGTAAACAGACCTTTCGTGAGGAGCAGATACATCGCAGTAACTGCCACCAGGGCGAGTATCATCATACCATAGTAATATACATTTAGTTGGCGTACAATCTTTTGTTCCATTAGGCTTTGAAATCTATGCGGTTAATAATAGAGCGTCCGAGCGTAATCTCATCGGTGTATTCCAGTTCGTTACCGACCGCCACACCGCGAGCGATCTGACTTATCTTGGGTACCTGTTCCAGCCCCGCATTCTGCAGGCGGCGGTAGATATAGAAGTTCGTCGTGTCGCCCTCCATGGTAGTCGGCAGGGCGAGAATCACCTCTTGTATGCCCTCGGGGGCAATGCGTGCCACGAGCGAATCTATCTCAATGTCCTGAGGACCAATGCCGTCCATGGGGGAGATGATACCACCCAACACATGGTACAGCCCCGAATACTGCCCCGTATTCTCTATCGACATCACATCCTGCACATTCTCCACCACGCAGACCGTCCGACGGTCACGGTGGTGCGATTGGCAAATGGGGCAGACCTCTTGGTCGGAGAGGTTATGACAGATGCGGCAGTAACGCACCTCTTTCTTGAGTTGGGTCAGCGCACCCGCAAAAGCCTCCACCTCCTTATCCGATTGGCGCAGCAGGTGCAGCACCAAACGCAGTGCCGTCTTGCGTCCGACACCGGGCAACGAAGCAAACTGCTCCACCGCGTTCTCTAATAATATGGAAGGATAAGCACTTGTCAATGCTAAATGGTGGCGTGTCGCCACAGACAACAATGCGTATGCACAACGGTGGCGTGTCGCCACAGACAGCAATGCGTATGCGCAACACAATGCGCTAATTCTTAATTCATAATTCTTAATTCTTAATTGGAGGAAGCCTGCTTCCGTAGGCTTTCTTGGTGAATGGCGTCGAATATCTGCTCCACCGTCTCGGGCGACAGTCCCACACTGCTTGCCCACTCCTTTCGACGACAGAGAATTGCCTCATAACGAGCGGGTTGCAGAGGCGGCATAGCGTGTGCCTGTTTCCACTGCCCGATGCGTTCGCTGACCGCCATTCGTTGGGCAATCGCCCCCCACAGCGTGTCGTCTATCTCGTCTATCTCCGCCCGTAACCACCTGAGTTCCACCTGCGTAGGATCTTCTTCGGCTTGTGCGAAACGGCTCCAAATAGGGTGCAATGCCGCAGGGGTAATCTGCTGTTGTGCGTCCGAAAGAGCATTCTCGGGGTGCGTATGCACTTCTATCATCGCCCCGTCGAGGCAGAGCGACTGCGCCTGCTCCATGAGGGGGGCAATCCGCTCCCGACTGCCGCCCAGATGACTGGGGTCGAGCAGCAACGGGATGTCCGGTCGTGCTTGCCGAAAAGCGTGTGCCATCGCCCAACAGGGGCGGTGGTTACAGCCTCGGAGTATCGCCCCAACAGGGATGCCGACCTGCTCCAAACGCGCCACATCGCCCAACCACAACTGCGGGTCATTGTTGACGGGATTCTTCACGAAGACACCTTTTAATATACAGTGCGGCGTATTCGCAAGCGCGTCCGCCAGTTCTTGGACTTGTATCGGGTTGGCTGTAGTGCGTGCGCCGAGCCAGAGATAATCCACCCCCGCCGCAAGGGCTAGGCGGATGTGTTCGGGCGTCGCCACCTCTGTCGCCACGGGCAGTCCAGTCTCCTCACGCACCTCCTGCAGCCACCGAAGCGCCTCCTCGCCCACGCCCTGAAAAGTGTCGGGACGAGTGCGCGGTTTCCACACCCCTGCGCGAAAGATAATCTCTCCCCCACTCCCTGCCGCAATCGCCCGTGCCGTTTCCAACACCTGCTCCCGATTCTCTGCCGCACACGGCCCCGCAATCAGTATCTTTTCACGCATTTTTTTCTACTATAACTACTCTCTGCTAAACGAACAGTTGCGTCTATTTGACAGGTATTTGAATTAATTTTTCGGGTATTTGGAGAACTTTATTAGAAACAAATATAGTCAAATATGATTCAAATAAAGTTTACTGTATCCTCATTGCATCCACATTGCATCCTCATTGCTACTAATTAAGAATTATGAATTGAGAATTAAGAATTAGCAGGGCAAGAACAGGGTAACATCAGGGTAAGAACAGGGAGAACTCCTCTCTGTATCTGCAGCGTGAATAGTTAACAGCCTATTGAGATTTTCCCATCTGCGAAGACCCATTTCTGCCCCGGGTAACGCTCGGGCCAGAGGGTATTGTGGGTGGAGATAAGTACTGTTATGCCCGCCTTACTAATACTGTTGAGCAATTCCATTATCTCTGTACCCGTCTCGGGGTCAAGGTTGCCCGTCGGCTCGTCGGCGAGAATCAGTTCGGGCGAGTTGAGCAACGCACGCGCAATCACCACACGCTGCTGTTCGCCGCCCGAGAGTTGGTGGGGCTTCTTGTACGCCTTATCCTCCATGCCGACTTGCGCCAGCACCTCCGCCACATGGTTCTTCATCAACGCCTTATCCTTCCATCCCGTGGCGGCAAGCACGAAGAGCAGGTTGTCCTCTACGCTTCTGTCTGTCAGCAGTTTATAGTCCTGGAAGACAATACCGAGGCGGCGTCTCAAGCGGGGCAATTGGCTGCGTTTCACCTTCGCCATATCCAGCCCCAATACCTCTGCTTCGCCTGCTGCGATAGGCAGCGCGCCGTAGATAGTCTTCATCAGACTCGATTTGCCGCTCCCCACTTTCCCTAACAGGTAGATGAGTTCGCCGGCACCCACATGCAGGTTCACCTCGCGCAGCACAATCTGCTCCGCCTGGTGAATCTCCACATCGGTATATTTAATCAGTTCTGCCATAGTCGATTAAGTCTCTAATTAGTCTAATTGGACTAATTAGTCTAATTGGTCTAATACGCTCCCACACCGCTCTGCCCTACTCCCCTCCTCTGGAGGGGTAAGGGGAGGTCTTACTCCTCCGTCTCTCGGATCTTTGCCTCTAATTCTTTGAGTTGTTCCTTGAGCGTGTCGATCTTCTTTTGCATGTCCTCCACCAACTTGTTCGCCGTCTTCGACTTGCCCGTAAAGAAGAGGATATTGTTCTCCGCCACCTTAATATCTTGTTGCAGATTGGTGTATATGCGTTGCAGTTTCTGGCGGTCGGTCAATCCCTCTATGCGCTTGGTAAACTGCGCTTTACGGTCGGCTTTCTTCTGCTCATACGCCTCGCGTTCGCCCTTGGTTGCCTCGCGTTTGGCATTGAAGAACGCATCGCACGCCTCCGAGAAAGTCTTCCATAGTTCGTCCGAGTACTTACGCGACACAGGGCCTATCTTCTTCCACTCCGCCTGCAGGGCAATCAGCGCATCGGTGGTTTCCCGCCACTCGGTGCTGTCCTTGAGTTGCTGCGCTTTCTCAATAAGGGCGCGTTTCTTGTTGAGGTTCTCCGTCAGTTCGCTGCGCATATCCTTATAGAATGCGGTCTTGGCTTTGAAGAACGCATCGCATATCGCACGATACTCCTCATATATAGTTTGGTTCTGTTTCTTCGGCGCAAAACCTATCGTACGCCACTCATTCTGAACGGCTTGTATCTTCTCCGTTGCGTCCTCCCACTGCTTGCCGTTCTTCAGTTGAGCGAGGTCAACCTCCTTGAGGCGGTCAATCAGCACCTGCTTCTTCACGAGGTTCTCCTCCTCCTTGGCATGCACCTCGTCGTAGTACGCCTGGTGTTTCTTATTAATAACGGTCGATGCCTCCTTGAAACGGTTCCAGAGGTCTTCGCGCAACTCACGCGCCACGGGACCTATCTCCGCCCACTCGTCATGCAGTTGTTGCAACGCACGGTGCGCCTCCACGATGTTCGGGTTCTCTTGCAGTTTCTCCGCCGCCTCACAGAGCAGGGTCTTCGCCTCGAGGTTCTTCTTGAAATCGAGGTCGCGCAACTCATTGTTTATCTTCACCAAGTCGTAGAACTGCTCCTGGTATTGCTGATACTGCTTCCAGATGTCTTGCGCCTGCTGTGGCGGCACGCTGCCGATAGTCTTCCACTCCGCCTGTAAGTCACGCATTTTCTGCAAGTTATCCATCACATCGGCGGTCTCTGCAGCAGCCATATCTTTCATCTGACTGAGGATATTTTGCTTGCGAAGAAGGTTTTGCTGCATCTCTGCCTCGGCTTTCGCAGCCGCCTCGGCTTTCTTTTGTTTATAGTCGTTGAGCAACTCGCGGAACTGTGCCTCCGTCTCATCGATGGCGGGTGTCCATGCCTCGAGCGTTTCGCCGGCAGCCTCTGCAGCAGCCTGTGCGGCTTTCTTCGCCTCCTCTAATTCCTGGTGATACGCCCTGTAGAACCGATTTTTCACCTGCTCCACTTTGTCTTTCACTTCCGTTACATTCTCTGTTAGAAGAGCCTTCAGTTCTTCTACCATTTGTTGCTTTTCGTTTGCCATTTGTCTTTTTGGTGTTCTCCACACCGTTGTAATTGTTTCCGATACGGAAGAGTGCCGTTTCTCTTTCACGGCACCCCATTCCGCCACAAAAGTACTGCATTATTTTCATATATGCAAAAAAAAGTGTACCTTTGCTGCGTTTTTTACGATTTTTACAAGCAAATGATTACAATAGAGCAACTTAAGGACATTCAGGGTCGTGCCGACAAACTCAAGCAGTACTTGGCAATCGACGAAAAGCGTATTCAACTGGAGGAGGAAGAACTCCACACCCAAGCACCCGGTTTCTGGGACGATGCCAAGGCGGCGGAGGCGCAGATGCGTAAAGTGAAGAGCATCAAGCGTTGGATAGAGGGGTACGAGGGCGTTAGAGGGGCGGTCGAAGAACTGCAACTCGCCGTGGAGTACTTCCGTGAGGAACTCGTGACAGAAGAGGAGGTCGATGCGGCCTACGCCCACGCCGTGAGCGAAGTGGAGAGCCTCGAGATGAAGAACATGCTGTCGCACGAGGAAGACCAGATGCCCGCCGTGCTGAAGATTGTGGCAGGCGCAGGCGGCACAGAGGCGCAGGACTGGGCGGAGCAACTGATGCGTATGTATCAGCGATACTGCGAGAAACATGATTATAAGGTGACTATCACCAACTTACAAGAGGGCGACGAGGCGGGCATTAAGACCGTAACATTCAATGTCGAGGGCGATATGGCGTACGGGTATCTGAAGAGCGAGAACGGCGTGCATCGCCTGGTGCGTGTCAGCCCTTACAACGCTCAGGGCAAGCGTATGACCTCGTTTGCGT
>CAVFIY010000066.1:0-8952 GCA_963622435.1 Bacteroides uniformis
GACACCGTATAGTCAACCGGCTCTGACGAGCCGCCGCGGGTGGGGACACCCACGCCCCCAAGCAGCGGATAACGAATTAACCAAATAAACTCTTTCTACTACGCATAAACGAATAAACAAACTGAACCATTTCAACCACGGATAAACGAATAAACTTATAAACGGATAAACAAACTATACCATTTCAACCACGCATAAACTGATAAACGAATAAACAGATAAACGAATAAACAGATAAACGAATAAACAGATAATGAGCGGATTAGGGGAAAGGATAAGGTTGTGGATGGTGCTGTGCTGGGTGAGCATGGCACTGCCGCTGTCGGCGCAACTGAACACCGACCGCATTACCTCTATCGGACGAAATGCCCTCTACTTTGAAGACTATGTCCTCTCTATTCAGTACTTCAATCAAGTCATTAAGTTAAAACCCTATCTGGCAGAGCCTTACCTCTATCGCGCCATCGCCAAAATACAACTCGAAGACTACCAAGGCGCCCTCCGCGACTGCGACGCTGCCATCGAACGCAACCCCTTTCAGCCGGGGGCGTATTATACACGCGGGTTCGTCTATCGACAACTGAACGACCTCGCCGCCGCCGAAAAAGACTTCACCCAAGCCCTGACTTTTGCCCCCGAGAACAAGACCTATCTGGTTCTCCGTGCGGACACGCGGGCGCAGCAAGAGAACTACGAGGCGGCGATGGAGGACATGCAGGCGTTGCTCAAACGAGAACCGCAGTCGGCGACACTGCTGTTCGAGAAAGGGGTTATCTGCCTGCAGATGAAAGACACGGCATGCGCCGAACAGGCGTTCACCGCCACGACGGAACTGGACTCACAGAACCCTGCCAACTGGTCGGCACTCGGGATGATACAACTGCTGCAAGACCAAGAGGATGAGGCACTTATGCAACTCACACGGGCAATTAACCTCGGCTCGAAATGGGCGGGCGACTACATCAATCGGGGCATTATTTTCTATCACAAACACAACTACCGAGGGGCGATGGCGGATTACGACAAAGCCGTTTCGCTCTCGCCGAAAGACCCGCAGTGCTACTACAACCGAGGGGTGCTGCGGCAGGAGTTGGGCGACTACAACCGCGCCCTGGAGGACTTCGACAACGCCATTGCACTTGCGCCGGAGAAAGTGGAGATGTACTACCAGCGGGGCGTGGTGGAAATGCAGTTGCGGCAGTGGCACAACGCCCGTCAGGACTTCGACACGCTGATTGCACGCTACCCCTATTTCCTGCCCTCGTATTACCTGGCGACACAGGCGGCTACGGCGTTGGGGAACACCAAAGCGGCGTTCCTCTACCGCCAAAAAGCGACCGAATTAGAAGACCGCAAAGACGAGATTCAAGCCCAAGCGACACCCAACACGGATGTGCAACTCGCTGAAGCACAGCCACATAAGAAAGACCGTCGCAAGGAGTTCTCCTCTCGCACTGCACAGAACCAAACAGAGCCTACGGAAGACGAGCAGAAGTACGATTCGAAAACGCGCGGCTCTATCCAAAAGCGGTACGCCGATGTCGTAAACGAGCCGAACATCACCCTCTCGTACTACAATCAAGACCTGTCGCTGCGCCGCACCAACTACTATCAGCAGTGCGTGGAGGAACTGAACCGAACGAACTACCTGCCCTCGCCGCTGTACTTCTGCGTGCAGGAGTTGCCGCTCACCGCCGACATGGTGAACGAACACTTTGCGCGTATCAGTCAACTCTCGGAACGCATTGATAAAGAAGACCTGCTCTCGCACCGCGGGACGGACACGGGGGCGGCGAGTGTGTTCTTCGCACGGGCGATGGAATTCGCCCTCGTACAGGACTACTCGTCTGCCATAGACGACTGCACACGCGCCGCCAATCTCGCTGATAATCAGACTGATGCGGTACTATACTTCTGTCGGGCGAACTGGCGATACAAACTGCTCGAATACCGTCGGGCGACAGGGGAACTGACCGCAGAGGCGAATATGGACTTCGAGATTATGCTCCGCGACTACGACCAAGTCATTCGGCTGCAGCCCGATTTCTCGTTCGCCTACTACAACAAGGCGAACATTCTCTGCACGCAACGCGAGTGGAAGACGGCGATTGACACTTACACAAGAGCCATCGAGGTTGACCCCGATTTCGCAGAGGCGTACTTCAACAGAGGGCTGACTTACATTTACATCAGCGGGAACGCCGATGCCAACGCCGATGAGGACTTGCAGCGGGGGCTGGCGGACTTGAGTCGCGCGGGGGAGTTAGGCATCTATCAGGCGTATAATCTCATCACCCGATTCCGATAAAGGGCTACGCAAGAACAGGGTAACGTCAGGGTAACATCAGGGTAACATCAGGGAAAGAACAGGGAAAATGACACGCAGCGACTGCGCACATATAATATAAGGTATAAGGTACACTAACTACATGGCATTACGACATTTCACACTCGGGCTGCTGCTCGCAGCCTGCCTCCCCCTTACTGCAATGGACATCGAATACAGGCTCTCTCTGCGGGCGGGAGCGATTATACCCGACGGCAAAGTGGAAAAGAATGTCGGCATAGAGAAAGGCGACTGGGTGGGACCGACACTCGGCGGAGAGTTCGCCGTTGCGTTTCAGCCCGATTGGGCATCGTTGCGCGACTGGAACAACGCCCGCATTGGTGCTGCGCTAAGTTACTGGGACTTAGGCGGTTATTGGTATAAAGGACAGAACTTAATGGGGAGTGCGATTGCGCCTTATATGTTCCTCGACATACCGCTCGTGCAGCACAAGCACTTCGTAATGGGCATACGACCTGGCATCGGAGCGGCGTTTGTGACAAAGACCTACCGCAATACTTGCCCCAAAGATGAACTATATACGCAGATGGACAATGCCAATCAGAGTATCGGCAGCGTCTTCAATTTCCACTTCCCCGAAGCACTATACTTCGAGTTCCCTATCAAGCGGGGATGGACTATGCAAATCGCCGGCGGGTGGTATCATATCAGCAACGGGAGTATCGTGCAGCCGAACTCGGGGTACAACATCGTGGCGGGCGAAGTGAGTGCGAAATGGGAGAGCGAAAGCCGCATCGGCAAAGGGAATAAGGCGGTGAAGCGGCGCGAGAGCAAGATAGAGAAGCCTTGGGAGATAGAGTTCGCTTGGGCGGGCGGCGCACGGCAGGTGTACTACAAGGATAAACAGACTTTCTTCGCCTGCGAACTACAGGCGGCTGCCTATTGGCGGGCGCACAAGATATTCCGCTTGGGCGGTGGCGTGGATGTGTTCTACGACGGGGCGTACACACAGCGGCTGACCCTTTTCCAAAAGACTTACTTGGCAGCGGCTGACTCGACAGGGAGCGACTGCTGGCGACTCGGCGTGAGCATACAACCGGAGTTTGTGATAGGGCAGTTCACCGCGGGCTTCCACTTCGGGGTGTACCTGCTCGACCCCGTGAAGAACTTAGAGCCGTATAGCGATGTAGATGGGAACAACGGGGAGCGGCTGAACAAGGGGATATTCTACCTTTACGATATGCGCAAGGCGGGCAGCGAGGGCTATCCCGACGGGTGGCTCTACACACAGATAGTATTGCGCTATCGGCTGCCGTGGCACTTCTTCGTGCAGGGGACTATGAAAGCGCACCTCACCAAAGTGGAGTTTGTGTCATTGGGTGTCGGAGCGTGGATATAACCTAATCCCCTACTCTACTGACAGTTACTTAACTTTACTCCATTTACAGTTACTTACGCAGAGTGCTGTGCTGCCACTAACTTGAACACAGCGAAGCACTGACGCTGTGTGCAGCGGAGTGCGTTAGGCGGGGTGGATAAGTTGGTCTTCCAGGAGATAGATTTGCTCGAGGGGGACACCGTGTTCGGACAAGGCACGGCGGTCGGGGCGGAAGAGTGCGAAGAACGCCTTTGCCGAGCGGCAACGCAAACGCGCCTCACGGTAATTCTCAAAGGCTATCATACGGTCGCCCCGCAGCAGGCAGCAATGCCCGTAGTTGATATAGTCAGAGGGCGTGGCTTTGCCCGAATAGATACGCCCTGCCAGCCAATCTTCCGCCTTATCGAGGCGTTCCCACATTAAGTCCATCTTACCGATAGAGAGGTAAGTGAGTTGCAGTTTGAGTTCTCTGTCCGTGTTATCACAGACAAAGAGAGAGAAGACCCAGGTGTCGGGCAGGAGTGCGATGACTCCCGCCATATACTCATTCTCGCTGCTCGGCATCCACGACAGAACAGAGTCTGTATTGTCCTTATGGTTGTCTATCATCCCCATCAGGTCGCGCAGGGCTTCGGGCATATCCTCTATGCGCACCTCGTCCGACGCAAGGAGTTCGCGCAGGTTCTGCTTGGTAGAGCGGATAAGTGCGCAGAGCGTCTCGAAGGCACGGTCGCCGCCGCCGAACGCCTCGAGGAAAGCGTCCTGTATGTCGGGGAAGAAGTCGATACGGATGTCGTAGTGGGCGAGGAGCAGGATAGTGGTCGCCATCGCCTGGTCGGACACCAATGTTACCTCGGATTCGATTGCCTCGATGAGGCTCAAGAGCATACGGGCGGAGAAGCACTCGCGCAGGTTCTTCCCCAGTGCCGCCACTGCCATGAGGGCGATAGGTGTGCGGGAGGAGTCGGAATAGACCTCGTGCAGCCACCTATAGTCGTCTTCGGTGAGGTGGACGCAAGAGGCGAAGTAGTTAATCACACTCTGCGGGTTCGTGCCGTTGAAAGTGTGCAGGTCGGGCGACAGCCCCCGTTTGACACGCAAGTCGGCGTAGATGTCGTCCGACAGGCGATACACATCGCCCGTGAGTCTGTCTAATATCTTGTCCTGCTCGGCATCGTCGCTGACAAGGAAATAGTCGAAGACCTGTTTGTAGTTCTGCTCCAATTGCCCTATCCGATTGAGATAGGTATCGTTATTGAGTTCGAGTGCCCACGGGCGCAGAATAGCCAACGCATGGCAAATCATGCGCTCGCCTAAGGCACGCTCAATGGTATTTACTTGTTCCTCTATATCCATCTATATTCTTGGTTTCTAATCGTTTAGGGGTTTGTCTGCAATCATACTGTTGCACACCGATACTGCTCGTTTCAGTTCGTCGTCGAAGCGGAGTTGATAGGCTGCCTGCCCGCGCTGGAAATAGTAGCGCAGGACTATCTCGCTGCCGAGGAACTGCTTCACTTCGTCAAGGTTGCGGTCGATAGCCTCTCGGAAAGAGGGCTTCAGGCGGGGCTGCAACGCCTCCAATGCGGCGATGGTGGCGGAGTCCAAGTCTTCGTAACGCGCCATATTCAGCACATCACGGAAGTACTTGCTCGTCTCTGTGTCGTAGGTGAAGTGCCGACAGTCCAAGAAGCGGCAGAAGTCCTCGATGTCTTCTGCAGAGAGGGAGAACCGCTCCGGCGCAGGGAGCGTGTCGTGCAGGCGGCGATAGTGCGTGGCGTAGTCGAAGAACATATTCTGCGTATAGAGCGTATAGCAGACATCCACTTTGGCACTGTCGGCGAGGACAATGTCGGGCAAGATACCGCCCGCCGTGTCCTTGCGCAGGGTCTTCCCCCGCTGACGCTCGGAGTAGTCAATCGCCTGGATGCAACGCCCCGAGGGCAGGTAGTATTTGGAGGTCGTCACTTTCAGGTGTCCGTCGTAGGCGACGGGGCGTATGTTCTGCACCAGCCCCTTGCCGAAAGTGCGTTGCCCGATGAGGGTGGCGCGGTGCAGGTCTTGCAGGCTTCCGCTGAGTATCTCGCTCGCCGAAGCGGAGTTGTTATCGACCAGGATAACCAACGGCAGTTCGGGGAAGCGGGCGGCGGAGGTGGTGTAGTACGAACGGCAAGAGGCTTGTGTCTTCCCCTTGGTGGAGACTATCTCTGTCCCCTTATCCACAAAGAGATTGGCGATACTGACTGCCTCATCGACCATGCCACCGCCGTTCCCTCGCAAGTCGATGATGAGGGAGCGGATGTGTTGCTTGAAGTAGAGGTCGTCCAACACCATAGCGAACTCGCGGGCGCAGTTCTCCGTGAACTCCGAGAGGCTGATGTAGCCGACAGCCGCAGCGAGTGTATCTCCTTGTAGGGCAGTGGAATAGGCGATAGGGTCTATGTGGATGTCCTCGCGCGGGAAGCGGACTTCAAACGGTTTCTCTATGCCCTCGCGACGGAGGCGGAGTACGACCTCCGACCCCGGCACTCCCCGCAGGTTGTTGCTGACCTCGGATACGGTCTGCCCCGCCGTGGATACGCCATCGACAGAGAGGATGCGGTCGCCCGCCAGGACGCCGTTGCGCTGTGCGGGTTTGCCCTCGTAGGGGTTGGCGATAATGGTATAGCGTTCTTTCTTGCCTTGCGTCGTGTCCTCCCGCTGCTGAATGACCGCCCCTATACCGCCGTACTTGCCGAGGGTCATCATGCGCAGGTCGTCGTCTTTCTTCTTGGGGTAGTAAATCGTGTAGGGGTCTATCTTGCGGAGCATGGCGTTGAGAGCCGTCTCCGTGAGGTCTGCGTAGTTGAGTGTATCGACATAGTTCATATCCAGTTGGCGCAGCACATCGGAGTAGATAGTCAGTGCCTCGTGGATACGGGATGTCTTCTGCTCGGTCTGCGCCCCGATGGGGGCGACAAAGAGCAGGGCAAGGAGCAGGGGACTGAGAGAGCGGAAGAAGGTATGGCGCATAGCGGGTTACTTCAAATGGTTAGGCACGAAGGCGGATACATCTTTGTTGTACGAGTAGAGGTCGCGCACCAAGGTGGAGGAGATATGGGCGTACTCGGGGCGGGTATAGAGGATAATGGTCTCAATACCGCCCAGTTGCTTGTTCGCCTCTGCCATGTTGCGTTCGTACTCAAAGTCGGACACGCAGCGTATGCCGCGCAGGATAAAGTCGCAGCCTTGCTGTTTGGCGAAGTCCACCGTCAGGCAATCGTAGATGACCACCCGCACACGGGGTTCGTCTTTGAATATCTTCTGAATAGCGACCTCGCGTTCCCGAATGGGGAAGGTCTCTTTCTTGGTGCTGTTTCGCCCGATACCGATGACTATCTCGTCGAAGAGGTTCAGCCCGCGGAGGACTATGTCGTAATGCCCGATGGTGAACGGGTCGAAACTGCCGGGGAATATGGCTTTTTTCATAGTGTGTGCATTGTGTTAGTAGTGTTTGGAATGATGTCAGTTGGCAGACCGATTGGCAGATGTGACAGACCGCTCTGCTTATTTGGCAGATGCTGTGGCAGGCGGTGCAACTGTTGTCCCCGCCGACACGGCGGACGGCGACACGCCGGCGGCAGACTGTGCAACTGCCGTCTCTGCCGACACGGCAGCGGCGGCAGCGGCGGAGGCGTTCTTGCGGGGGTTGTCGTACATCTCGTAGAGTTTCTCGCGCAGGAAAGCCTCGTCTTTGTTGGGCAGGTCGATGAGTGCCAAGCGGCTCTCTATGTATTGGTCAAAATCCGTGCCACGCTCGAACAGTTCGTACCCTAGATGGATATGGCGGTCGATAAGGCGGCAGACCATCTGTATCTGCTCGTTGCGGGGCTGTGTGCGCAGCGAGGGGTCGGCGGCGAGGGCGGCCTCTAACTCGTGATTGATACTGGGTGTCAGGCGGTAGATGACCCTACCCTTCTGCCCCTCGATGCCTGTCTTCATAGAGAGGATATCATCTGCCTTGGTCTTGTGCCAGTAGGGGTTGTCGCGTTTGAGTTGCATCTCGCGCGCCTTGAGATAGTCGCAGGGGTCGAACTCATAGGTGATCGACACGGGGCAGATATTGAGTTTCATTATCGCCTCGAAGAAGTCCGTGGCATCGATGGTGAGCATCTTCAGTACGCCCGGTTGCGTGAGGTCGTTGCCGTCTTTGGCACGCCCCTCGCGCTGTGCCAGCCAGATGGATTTGCCCTTCGCACGCAGGTCGTTGATGTACTCGGAGAGCAACTTGGCGTTCTCTAACTGCTGATGCACAGAGCCGTTGCGCACGACGACGAAACTGTGCAGGTAGCGTACCAGGGGTTCTATCCACCACTTGCCGAAGAGGTTATTGCCGATGCCTATGTACGGGCGGATGAAGTACCGCTTACGGAGCAGGAGTGAGAGCCACGCCGAGTCCATGCAGATGTCGCGGTGGTTGGTCATGAAGAACGCCCCGTGGCGGATGTCTTTCTCTATCGCCCGACGGCTGCCGAGGTAGGCGAGTTTCACCGATGTGGTTGTGCGGCACTGCACGATACGCAGGGCGGGGAAGATGGTCACCCAATCGGTCAGTGCCAGCCACCAGTTGTTGCGGTAGGCACGAATATCTTTGTATTTATCCAAGTGCTGTTTCAATTTGTCTGTTTGTATTTGGTGCTAGGCGAACTAGTAATTAGGAATTAGGAATTAGGAATTTTATCCAGCGCATCTTTTGCCGCCTCGCGGTAGGCGACCATCAGGCCGCCTGTCCCCAGGAGTGTACCGCCGAAGTAGCGCACTACGACCACGAGGATGTTATCTAGACCGCGGGCATCTATCGTGCGCAGGATAGGCAGCCCCGCCGTCCCATGCGGCTCGCCGTCATCCTTTGTGCGCCAGAGGTTTACGCCCAAACGGTAGGCGTAGCAGACATGGCGGGCATCGTGGTATTTCTTCTTGTACCACGCGATACGCTGCTTGGCTTGTTCCTCGTCGGCAATGGGTTCGGCAAAGGCGAGGAACTTGCTCCCTCGGTCTTTGTATAACCCCTCATAGACGGGGACTTGCGGTGATGTAGTTGGCATAATAAGCGAATTTGCGACAAAGGTAATGCTTTTTCTCTATATAACAAAATTTCGAGAGGGCAATCGGTGCAAAATAATCAGGTAAAAGTGGGCTTGTTTACAAAACATCGTGCGGATAGGAAGAGCCTGTTCTCTCGTCGAAGTGAGGTGAATCACCTATGAATCACCTAAGAATCACATAAGAATCACATAAGAATCACATA
>CAVFIY010000067.1:0-8923 GCA_963622435.1 Bacteroides uniformis
AGCAATGCCAATCGCAAGATGTCAGAGAAATGTATGCGAGAGATAATCCCCTCGTGATACTTCCGAAGGATATGCTCCGGCAATGTGATATACTCACTGAGATTCTCGTTCGTAATGAGGTGAATAGGTCTGTCCGCACAGAACTTGCACACGGAGGCATAGCAAACTTGTACAATCTGCGGAGCATTCTCCATACCTTGTAACCAGCAGACCCAAACAGGAGCGTTAGGCTCAAGTTGAACAGAGGTATCTACGGGGGGCAGCGGAGAGAGAATCAAGTCTCGATATGCTTTATTTTTATAAAGTGTTCGAGCATGACGAATAGCAGGTTCGCATAGTAGTGATACTGTGTTGTACAAGCAAGTGCGAAAACCCTTTCTGCGGAGTAAGCCGATGTAGGTTGAAATGGAACGCATAAGAATGAAGTATTATTGATTGTTTATGGAATGAGAACTATCCGTCTCGTTGTATTGGAGGGCTATGGATATAGCATCCTTGATATAATAAGCCCCGTGCACACGGCGTTTGTCGGGGGCGGGGATACGCCAATAGTCTTTATAGATAGCACGGAGATACCCATCGGGGTTATTGGGAGCCATAAAGGTATGCCCCTCAAATTCCAACTCTCGGAGAGGGAATATATCGGAATAACGGGTCGGGTGTGGCTGATTATAACACCCCTCACCCATTTGGCAACAGTAGAAGGGCTTGCTACCACGGCTCAAAAGCCAAAGTATTGCCTTGTGCCAGACATACGAGAGAGGATAGAGGCAATAGCAGACGATATTGTGTAAGGTGATAGGGGCGTTATAGCGATAGAAGTTATAGGCATACGATATGCGTGTAAGCAAGTACCCTACCAGTCGCTCGGGGTGTTTGGGAATAGTAATTGCCTTATAGACATCAATAAACACACCGCGATTGTACTCTTTAGTAAATACATCGTAGTTCTGCAGAAACAAGGATTGTCGGTCGCGCACCTTGAACATCCCCTTTCCCATACACGCACCCGGGTCGGTTTCTGCGTTCTGGAGGAACAGCCAATCCGGCAATTGCTCTTTGCAGACCTGCTGAAAACGCTCGTAATCATCGCCGACGACCATAATATCTATATCGTCATCCCAAGGGATAAAGCCCCCGTGGCGGACTGCGCCTAAGACGGTGCCATAAGCGATGTAGTATTGGATATGGTTCTTGCGGCAGAGTTTGTCCAAGACGATAAGAATATCAAGCATACGGAGTTGCAACGCACGCAGATTGCCTGTAGCAGGTAGCAATGGAGTAGTATTAGTGGTACTCATGACAGATAAGTTTGAGTCTAAATTATTTGCGACGGACATCAACCACTTCGCCTGTGAATGTAGAACAGATAGTATTAAGCGAGGCAATGGCAACGGCTTCGGCTGACAAGAGCGACTCTGCCGGTTCGTTCCCGAAATTGCGAGTGCGCATAGGGGTCTTCGTCCGCTCGGGGTTAATGCAGTTGACACGAATGGCACACTCGTTCCACTCCTCGGCTATCGCCTGCACGAAATTGACTATCGCCGCTTTGGTGGCGGAATAGAGGCTGTAGAGCATCCGACCGCGTGTATAGGAAGAGGAGGTAAAGAAGAGCAGTGCGCCATGCGTCTTCTTCAAATAGGGGTAGGCGGATTGCGCTACATGGATGACGCCCAACAGGTTCACATCGATAGAGGCGTGTATGGTATCCTCGGACATCGTGGCAAGCGGTTCGCGGAACAGCACGCCCGCTGTATTGACGACGGCATCGATACGCCCCTCACGGTCGTAAACAGACTGCAGTGCCTGTTGTACCCCTGCGGCGTTGGTCACATCCACGCCATTCTCGGAGCGGGAGAAAGAATAGACTCGGCAACTATATTGAGAGGCTGTCCGCACAATCTCCGCTCCTATGCCGTAACTGCCGCCAAAGACGACAAGCACTTTCTCGGGCAGTGTCTCTTTGGCTACGGCGGAGAGTTCGCATTGGGAGAGTTCTATATTCTTGAGTTGGAAGAGTTTGTCTAGCAAGAACAGGTCTTCGATATGCGTCAGTTTCATATTGAACTGCTCGCCTGCGACAATATAGACCGGTTCGTCGGGCAGGTACTTGCGCACAACACCGCAGTCGTCGGTCGTTTGGAACTGCGGGTCTTGCAACGCCAACCGATAGGCTTCGGCGATAGTGCCACGCCGAAAGCACTGGGGCGTTTGCCCGTTACGCAGTGCCGCACGGGGCGGGATATATTCTATACAACGCTGCGCATTGGCTTGGATAATGGTGTCGGTGGTATCAATGGCGACATCGACAGCGTTGTAGGTGCGGAGAGCCTCGATACAGTCGTTGATGATACGCTCGTTCACCAGCGGGCGGACTGCGTCGTGGAAAAGCAGGTTGCAGTCCTCTGTGTAGGCACGGATAGCAGCCAAGGAGGATTCATAGCGTTCCTTTCCGCCGGCGAGAATGCGTTTTACCTTACGGTAGTTATTGCGGACGACGAGTTCCTGCACTCGCTCTATATAGTCGATGCGACAGACAATGCATATCTCGTCTATCTGCTCGGCTGCCTCAAAGACCTCGATGGTATGCTCGATGACCATCTTGCCCGCGAGTTTAAGGAACTGCTTGGGAGTGTCCCCGCCCATGCGTACGCCGGAGCCTCCCGATAATATGACTGCGATATTCTTCATTGAGGGATTTGCGTGTTGTGTTGTTCTATTTCAGCAGTGCTCTATTTCCTACTTGTTCAAGCACTTGCATTGGATTAAAAGGGTCGAATTCGACCCCTTTCTTGCTCGTCTTGTACCCTGATTAGCAGGCGGTAATGCGACCAAGTCAATTCGCCACGCAGTGTGTGGCGTTTTGGAAAGAGCAGATAAAACTGCCGCATGTTTTTGAGGTTAGTTATGGTGAACCCTTTTCCGAATTCCTCGGTCAGTTTGGCGGAGAGGTCTTCCAATACTGCCTTTCCGTACTTGGCGCGTGCCTGACCGTTCTGCTCGTCTTCCACGATGAGTTTGCCGATGTTCCAATAGGCAGTAACCATTGCAAAGTTCACTGCCTTGTACGCAGCGTGCCTTGCCGATTGCAGTATCTCCCGGATATTGGCAAGCAGCGGGTTGTTGTTTTGCTTTGTGGGTGCGTCCATATAGTTCTGCTGTTTTTATTCGGAGGGCATATCTTCCTTGTAGGTTATCTTGTGGTTGGAGGGAGCACCGGGGACAATGCGGATGGGGACGGAGGGCAAATAGCGGTGGACGATACCGCAGTCGTCGGTGGCCTGCAAGTGTGTGTCCTGCAGGGCGAGGCGGTAGGCGGCGGATATGGTGGATAAGCGGAATGCCTGCGGGGTCTGGGCGCACATAAGCGTTGTGCGTTGGGGAATGTCTTGTACTACTTGGTCGCCCATGGTTGATGATGTGCCGTTGGCGGTTGTTATTCCGTTGTCGGCTGTGGTTCTTGAGGGTTCTTCGTTTTGTGCAACTGTGTACATCGTATCGGTGGCGGGGATGGCGACTGTAACTGCCTCGTGCTGCTCCAATGCGTGACAAACATTCTCAATGATTTGCTCGCTGACAAAGGGGCGGGCGGCATCGTGGAGTAGGATGTTGATTTGCGACGGGGCTGTTTGAATGCTATTATTCTCCTGCGCGGCGTTTATTTTTGCCGAGGTGCGGCGTTCTATCTCTCGAATGGCGTTTACGCTCGACTCCCAACGCTCACTGCCGCCTGCGATAACAAATGTCACTTTCTTCCAACCGTTGCGGCGCACTATCTCTTCCGCCTCGGCGAGGTAGTCCTTGTGCATAACGATTCCTATCTCGTCTATACACTGCGCCTGCTCGAAGACCGCCACCGAGTGTTCCAACACGCTTCGCCCGTCTGCCAACGGCAGTAACTGCTTCGGTGTGTTGCCACCTATGCGTGTTCCCATTCCACCTGCTAATATAACAGCAATATTCATCCGCCTTGTCGTTTTCGTCGCTGTAGGTTGGGTTGATTCTTCTTTCCAATCAACATGTTGGCAGCGTTTCTTAAGCGGGTGCTGCTCGCCTAACAGTACATTGCGGAAGAATAACTCCAGGAACGCCGTAGTGTCTTCTATTCCTTTCTCGTAGTTCCGGTAGTTGGCACGCACCAAGGCGTTACGGAAATACTTGGCATTGTCTGCAAACGGCTCATTGGTCACGCGATAGCCCAATTTGCGCAGATACTTGATAGCAAACACCGCAGTGGTGCGTGTATTGCCCTCTCGGAACGGATGTATTTGCCATATCCCACTGATGAAGCGTGTGAAGTGTGCCACTATCTCCGCTGGGGACAAGCCTTTGTAGGAGTACTGTTTCTCCTGCCCGAAGTCGTAGTCCAGCGTGGCGGCTATGGAGTCGCACGAGGCATACAACACTGTGTCGCCGTTTAATATCCACTCTTTCTTGGTAATGTTGACATCTCTGTATTGCCCCGCGTGGGGCATTACGCCCGTGAAGAGTCGTCGGTGTATCGTGGCGAACTCCGCAGGCGAGAGATGGAAGGTGCGTTCCGAAAGCAGTTGGGCAATATGCAGTGCCACCTTGTCTGCCTCTTCGGTATCGGTATGCAGTTCTGCTGCCGGCAGGGTTTCATAGTACGAATTGACTAACTGTTTCGCCTCCTCATAATCAACCTTTCCCTCGATATGCTTACGGGCGGTTTCGACCAAGTATGCCGATGGCTTCAGCCCGTCCACATCTTGCAGACCGATAGCCACTGCCCACGCCTCTGCTTTCTCGCGCTGCGAGGGTTCGCCTTGCTGTATGTAGTAGTCAAAATCGGTCATACGGTTGGTTGAGGTGTTTCTTCTGTTTGTGGTTGAGAGGGGAAGAGGCGGCGGATGCGGGATAGGACGAGCGACCAATAGGCGTCTTGCAGTTCCTCGGGCAGGAAAGAAGAACGAATCGTACTCTCCCACGAGGGGTACACCCGTTGGAACTTGCGGAAGATGTTGCTCACTACTTTCTCATTCAAGCCGCAGCCCGTCATCGCCTGCTCAAAGTCCGTGCGAGTCAGTTTGCGTTTCTTGCCATTGAGGGTAAGTGCTAACTCTTCGGGGTCGGAGGGATTGATAATCGCCACATTCAATAGGTCGTATGCAGGTGTCAGCACATAGCCCGTGTCTGTCGGGCGATAGAGTGAGAAGTTCTTCAAGTGCATATCGTTATTGCCCGTTAGCCAGCAGAACAGCACTAATTCATAGTAGCGCATAAGGTCTAAGACCGGTGTAGAAGAGTAGCGTGCAATCACTTTTGCCACTTGCTCGTGAGAACTCCGATACTTATATTCAGTAGGGCGTTCCGACAGTTGGCACATATCCTCCATAGCCACTTTCCGCTCGTTCGGCAGTCTGTCTATTCGGCGTGTGATATACCCCAACTCGCCGTCTGCCAATCGCAAGAGCGTATGCGGGACTACCTCTATCTTGCTCTGCTCCGCCAAATGCATAGTTAAATCCTCCACTTCGGGCAGGTGCGGATAGTGTTCCGTCTGCGGCTTGAATATATATCCGCCCCACAATCCGACTATCGTCAGCCGCTTACTCCCCTCGTGGTTTTGCAGGTGCAAGGAGAGTTTGGGTTGCACACCGGTAAGCGTGGTTTGCGTAGCAATCACCTCTTTCGCCAACTTGTCCATGTCCGCACGGGTATAAGGCAAGACGGGCAGTTGCGGGGTGCCGAAAAAGCGGCGTGCGCAAGCCGAGTGAAAGTCCATTTCACCCTCTCGCAGTTCCTTATAGCAGTACAGACATCGGCACATGATCCGTTCGTTACGCTCTTTTTTTCTCTTACTTATTCTCCTTTATTTGCCTCCTCACTCCTTTACCTCCTTCACGCTCACCGCTCCGATACAGTCTTTGCAACAGAGTAGCAGCAGTCCCATTCTGTCTAACACACTCACATCGGTGTTCCGCAGTGCCACATCCAACAGCCAACCCTCCGGTATCAGCCCGTCAAAGAACGGGAAGAGAGTCTTACTCTCATAGGCAGTCGGCGTCAGAGGGAGTGTCAGGCTAACGGGCAAAGCATTAGGCTGCTGCAAGTATCGGTCGTCGTACGCAAAGCGATACCCCGCATCGGTTTCTTCCAGCATGCCTGCCAAAGAGTCTTGGTAATATATTTCAGCCTTGCGCATTTTCCTTGCGTTGTGGGGTTAACTCATAGTTAAACAAGTCCAACACCTGGTTCACCTTATCCATGCGCAGCGACACCTTTCCTTGCTCCAACTCTCGCACGAAGAACAGGCTTACACCGGATTTGTACGCCAAATCCTCCTGCGTCAGACCATATTGTTTTCGCAGTGCCTTTACGCACTCGGCTAATTTCGTTTTCATCACCATACAATTATATTCGTTCGCATATAAAAGTACAAATAGCGTGCCGTTTTATATTATATCGCATATAGTTTGGCATTTTATTGCCTAGATTATATGGTATCTACTATAATCCTTATGCGGTGCTACTGTGTATGCAAGACTAGGATTGCTTTTCGGCGAGAATAAGGTCAGCGAGTTCGCGGATAGCACCGTCGCCGCCGTGGCGGGTGAGGCGGATGATACCGGGGATATTCTTGATTTTCTCCATGGCATTGGCAGGGCAAGCGGGCGTGCCTACTGCCTGCAGCAAGTCCAGATCGTTGATATCGTCGCCCACAAAGCAGACCTCTTCTAGACTGATTCCTAACTCGTTACATATCTCTTGCGCCGCCTCGAGTTTGGTCTGCCGCACATTATCCACCTGTCGCCCTACACCCATGCGCAGGTACTCCATACCGAGTTTGCGAGCGCGGGCAGCGACTATCTCCGTCGTTTCACTTGTGAGGATGCCGCAGGGGATGCCCGCCTTGCGAAGTTGGACTATTCCCATGCCGTCATAGACGCAGAAGCGTTTCATCTCGTCGCCGTTGGCGGAGTAGTACATCCCGCCGTCGGTCATACAGCCGTCCACATCGGTCAAGAAGAGTTTCACCTGTTTCATTTCGCCTCCTCCGTGAATGCGTTCCACCCTTGTGCCTGCAGTGCCAACTCCTCGCCATTGCGTCCGATGAGGTTCGTGCCGTACTCGGGTTTGGTGATGTACCCTATGATATACAAGTCCTCGATGGGAACGAGTTTCTCGTAGTCGTTGAGGCTGCAAGTGAAGAGCAGTTCGTAGTCCTCTCCGCCGTTGAGCGCACAGGTGACGATATTTAGATTCATCTCCTCGGCAAGCGCAGCGGCTTGGTAATCAATAGGCAACTTATCCTCATAGACTGCGCAACCGACCCCCGATTGCGTGCAGATATGCAGCAGTTCGGAAGACAGACCGTCCGACACATCCATCATTGCCGTGGGTTTGACACCCGCCTTACGGAGAGCGGCGATGATGTCGCGGCGGGCTTCGGGTTTCAGTTGCCGCTCCAGAAGGTACTCACTCCCATCGAAAGCGGGAGTGGCCTGGGCGTTGTCGGCAACGACAAGTCGCTCACGCTCTAGCAGTTGCAGCCCCATATAGGCAGTACCGAGATTGCCCGACACACAGATAAGGTCGTTCAGTTTTGCCCCGTTGCGATAGACGATGTCTTCCGCTTTTGCCGTGCCGAGACAGGTAATGGAGATAGTCAGACCGGTCATCGATGCGCAGGTATCTCCGCCCACCAAGTCTACGCCGTAGCGGTCGCAGGCAAGGCGTATGCCGCCGAAGAGTTCATCCATATCCTCGACCGAGAAGCGTTTGCTAATGCCCACAGACACTGTGATTTGCGTGGGCGTACCGTTCATGGCGTAGATGTCGGAGAAGTTGACCACTGCCGCCTTATAGCCGAGGTGCTTGAGCGGGACATACTCCAGATTGAAGTGGATACCCTCGAGCAGCATATCGGTTGTGACAAGGCAACGGTCTGTGCCATAGTCCATAACGGCAGCGTCGTCGCCAACGCCTTTCTTGGTAGAGGGTTGCTTCGGGGTTATATCCTTTGTCAGTCGGCGAATCAGTCCGAATTCGCCCAAGGTAGAAATCTCTGTGCGTGCCATGTCATTTTTCGTTTATTCGCCTAACGCCGCCCTATGGGGCAGACGAAGCATTATATTCCGCTTGCAAAGGTACGCATTTTCTGCGACGTATGCAAGAGGAAAAAGCAAGTGATTTTCTTTGCTGCCCGAAAGCAGGGCGTGTACTGCCCAATAACAAATGCAAGTGGTACGCAAAGTGCAGAATAATGTTTAGAGGCGGATAGCGGACACCATTTGCCTGAAATAGGGGAGCGTGTGGGCGAAATAGGCACGGTAGCCCGAACAGAGGTAATTGACGGAGGAGGGGGAGGGAAAACGATTTTTCGGACACTCCCCGAAGCAGAGCCGAACGAATTCGCACGCTCTGCAATCGCTCGCCAAGTCGCTCTTTTGTTCTCCAAACGCTTGTAAAACAGGACTATATAGCATATCCCGTAGCGGTGTGGAGAGAATATTCCCTAGCCGCTCCGGCGGTGCCACAAAATGGTCACAGCAGTACACATCGCCGTTGGCTTCCAGCACCGCCGCATTGCCGCAACTCTCGCCGAATATGCACGAGGGCGGCGGGAAACCCATCAATAGCGCCAGCGTGGTGTCGAACAACTCGACAAAGGTTCGCCCGATGTCGTGCGCATACCACTCGTCGAACACCGCACAGTAGAATGCCCCGAACGCCTCAGGCGACACCGACGAGGGCGTGAGTTGCCCCGACGGCAGCCGTTCCATATTGGGTGCAAACTGCAAATAGGGAGTGCCTACCGAGCGCAGAAAACGATAGACCTGCAGAGGCCGTGCCGCCGTGTAGTCGTTGATAACCGCCAAAATGTTGTAATCCACCCCGTAGCGATTCAGCCGCTCCACGCCTTCCATTGCCGCGCGAAACGACCCGCCCCCCGCACGGC